>NZ_JBFAPH010000219.1:0-10949 GCF_040675635.1 Streptomyces sp. NPDC049577 | reverse complement strand
GTCGCGGGCGCGGGCGAGGTGCTCTTCGGGCCCCTGAGGGAGCGGCTGCGCGACTACGCGACCCTGTCGTTCGCCTCGCGGCTGGAGGTCCTGCCCGCCCGTCTCGGCCCGGACGCCGGGCTGGTGGGCGCGGCGGTGGTCGCGGCGCGGAACTCCGGCCTGTGGACGGCGAGTTAGTCCGGCAAACCGGCCGCCCGGGCTCGCTTCGGCGGATCAACTGGCCTATTTCGACGGGTAGTTGAGGGCTCCCGTGCACCCACAAGGTGTCAAGGGGGGACCGGTGATCACTGGCGCGGATGAACATACCGTCCTCCGGTCATGTCAGCGGTTTTTCATGAGCAAGACTCGTTCTTGCCAGAGCCTTTGCTCTGTTCCCCCCTTTCGCGATGGAGACATCATGAGCATTCGCAACGCCGCCGCCGTGACAGCCCTGGCCGCCGCCGCCATCGGCGCCGGAGCCACCACCGCCGCCGCCGGCGGCGTCCACGGCGAGGCCGTCAAGTCCCCGGGCGTCGCCGCCGGAAACGTCGCCCAGGTCGCGCCGCGCGTCTCCCCGAACGTGGGCGGCAACGTCCTCTCGGTCGTGGGCGTCGCCAACAGCTCCCTGGGCAACAAGCTCGTCAACGACTGAGCCGGCCCCGGTTCCAGCCGCCGAGGGCACCGTGAGCGGGGTCCAGGGCCCCGCTCGGCCGGCCGCGTCGCTCCTGTCTCCCCCCGTCAGGAGCGCGCGGCCGGCCGCGTGTCGGGGCTTCGCGTAGGCCCGGCACCATGCCGCTCGCACACGTTTCCGTGGCAAGGTGTTCCGGGCACTCCACAGGAGAAGGGGGAACCGTGATCGTCTGGCTGAACGGTGCGTTCAGTGGGGGCAAGACCAGCACGGCGAAAGAACTGACCGAACTCGTCCCGGACAGTACCCTCTACGACCCCGAGGTGACCGGCGGGGCGCTGCGCCATCTGCTGCCGCCGAAGCGGATGAGTGAGGTCAAGGACTACCAGGACCTGCCGATCTGGCGGCGGATGGTCGTGGACACGGCCGCGGCGATGCTCGCGGAGCTGGGCGGGACGCTGATCGTGCCGATGACCCTCCTGCGCCAGGAGTACCGGGACGAGATCTTCGGGGGCCTGGCCTCCCGCCGGATCCAGGTGCGGCACGTACTCCTCACCTCCGACGAAACGATCCTGCGGGAACGGATCGAGAGCCGCGTCGAGCTGCCGGACGACCCGGAGGGCAGCGAGGCGGTCCGGCAGTGGTCCCGGGACCACATCGTCCCGTACCGCGCCGCACTGCCCTGGCTGACCCGGGACGCGCTGGTCGTCGACAACGGCCGACTGACGCCCCGTCAGACCGCCGAGTACGTCGCCGAGGCCATCCGCGGCGGGGACGCGGGCGTGTGCCGCATCGTCCAGACCCCGGAACCGACGGCGGAGACGCTCGCCGCGGGGGTTCTGCTCTTCGACGAGGACGACCGGGTCCTCCTCGTCGACCCCACCTACAAACCGGGCTGGGAGTTCCCCGGCGGCGTCGTCGAACCCGGCGAGGCCCCGGCCCGCGCGGGCGTGCGCGAGGTGGCCGAGGAGATCGGGCTCGAACTCGCCACCGTGCCCGGGCTGCTCGTCGTCGACTGGGAACCGCCGCATCCGCCCGGCTACGGCGGCCTGCGCCTGCTCTTCGACGGCGGCCGCCTCAAGGCGGCAGACGCCGAGCGGCTGCTGCTGCCGAGCGCGGAACTACGGGGATGGCGCTTCGTGACGGAGGACGAGGCGGCCGCACTGCTGCCGCCCGTACGCCTGAACCGTCTGCGCTGGGCCCTGCGAGCGCGCGAACAGGGCCGGGTGCTGAACCTGGAGGCGGGGGTGCCGGTCGGCTGAGGCGGGCAGGCCGACGCCGGGAACGACGCTCACCGGGCCCCCGCGCGGGGGCCCGGTGACTGACCTGTCCAGGGCGTGGGCACCGTGAACGTGGCGAGGTGACGGCCGTCTCGGCCCGGCACTCTGAGCCGTACGTGGCCGTGGGCTGCTAGGTTGCACCTAAGTGAACGGGTGTACGGGGGTAGTGCTGTGATCGGGCTGGGTGCAATAGCGGGGATCGCGTTGGTGGAGCTCGGCATGGTGCTGACGCCGGGGCCGAACATGATCTACCTGGTCTCCCGCTCGATCGCCCAGGGCCGCCGGGCGGGGCTGATCTCGCTGGCCGGGGTCTGCCTCGGCTTCCTGGTCTACCTCTTCGCGGTGTCCGCCGGGATCGCCACCGTCTTCGCGCTGGTGCCGGAGATCTACCTGGCGATCAAGCTGGCCGGAGCGGGCTACCTGCTCTGGCTGGCCTGGAAGGCCGTCCGGCCGGGCGGCCGATCCCCTTTCGTGACCCAGGAGTTGTCGCCGGACGGGTCCCGCAAGCTCTTCCTGACGGGCTTCCTCACCTGCCTGCTCAATCCCAAGGTGGCCATCCTCTACATCTCGCTGCTGCCGCAGTTCGTCGACCCGGCGCGTGGACATGTGGGTCTGCAGGGGCTGCTGTTGGGGCTGACCCAGATCGCGGTGGGGGTCGCGGGCAACGCGTTCTTCATCGTGACGGCCGGCTCCGTCGCCGGGTTCTTCGCCCGGCGCCCGCTCTGGCAGCGCGTGCAGCGCTATGTGATGGGCACCGCGCTGGCGGGCTTCGCCGTCAGGATCGCCACCGAACGAACGGGCGCGGCGGTCGCCCTGCGCTGACGGCTGACGGGTGACTCAAGGGCCCGCTCCCGCCCGGCTCGCGCCGGGCGGGAGCGGGGCGGTCCGTCAGCGGCCCGCCGCGTAGTTGCCCAGGAACAGGGCCTCCGCCAGGGACAGCCGCTCCAGTTCCTCCGGCGAGACGCTCTCGTTCACCGCGTGGATCTGCGCCTCCGGCTCGCTCAGCCCGATCAGCAGGATCTCCGCCTGCGGGTAGAGCGCGGCGAGCGTGTTGCACAGCGGGATGGAGCCGCCCATGCCCGAGGTCTGCATCTCCTCGCCGGGGTAGGCCACGGCCATGGCCTCGGCCATGGACGCGTACGCCGGGCTGGAGGTGTCGGCGCTGAACGCCTGGCCCTGCCCGATCTGCTCCACCGCGACGCGCGCGCCCCAGGGCGCGGCCGCCTCCAGGTGGGCGGTCAGCAGCTTGGTGGCCTCCGCGGCGTCGGTGCCCGGCGGCACGCGCAGGCTGATCAGCGCGCGGGCGGCCGCCTGCACGGACGGCGTGGCGCCGACGACCGGCGGGCAGTCGATGCCCAGCACGGTGGCGGCCGGGCGCGCCCAGATGCGGTCGGCCACCGTGCCGGAGCCGGTCAGCTCGACGCCGTCGAGCACCTTCGCGTCCTTGCGGAAGTCCTCCTCCGGGTACTGGAGGCCCTCCCACACGGCCTCGGCCTGCGGCTCCAGGCCGGTGACGACCGTCGAGCCGTCCTCGGCGCGCAGCGAGTCGAGGATGCGGATCAGCGCGGCGAGCGCGTCGGGCGCGGCACCGCCGAACTGGCCGGAGTGCAGATTGCCCTCCAGGGTGTCCACCTGGACGCGCACCATCGTCATGCCGCGCAGCGTCGCCGTGACGGTCGGCAGACCGACGCGGAAGTTGCCGGCGTCGCCGATGACGATCGCGTCCGCCGCCAGCAGCTCGGGGTGCGCCTCGGCGTACCGCTCCAGGCCGCCCGTGCCCTGCTCCTCCGAGCCCTCCACGATCATCTTGACGGTGACCGGCACGCCGCCGTGCGCCTTGAGCGCCCGCAGCGCGGTGAGGTGCATGATCACGCCGCCCTTGCAGTCCGCGGCGCCGCGCCCGTACCAGCGGCCGTCGCGCTCGGTCAGCTCGAAGGGCGGGGATATCCAGGCGGCCTCGTCCAGCGGCGGCTGCACGTCGTAGTGCGCGTACAGCAGCACCGTGGGCGCGCCGGCCGGGCCGGGGAGCAGGCCGTAGACGGACTGCGTGCCGTCGGGCGTGTCCAGCAGGGCCACGTCCTCGAAGCCCTCGGCCCGCAGCGCGTCGGCGACCCACTTCGCGGCGCCCTCGCACTCACTGCGCGGGAACTGGTCCTCGTCCGCGACCGAGCGGAAGGCGACGAGCTCCGCCAGCTCGGTCCGGGCGCGGGTCTGCAGCGACGCGACGGTCGCCGCCAGCGCCGCCTGGTCCGGGCGGCGCGACGGGGACGTGTCCATGGAACGCTCCTCGGGAACGGGACGGGGTGTCCCGGGTACGGGCGATTGCGCCCTCGATCCTCCCATGCCGACTCCCACCGCCCCGCGCTTCCCCCGGCCGGGGTGCCCGACGGCGGGCCGTAGGATGCGGCGGTAGCGGTTGCCGGTGATCGAATTGGGGAGCGGAAGCACAGGTGAGCAGCGACAACGAGGTCCGTGCGGCGGGTGGGGACGTGCCCGGGGACACGGACGCGGTGTGGGACGTCATCGTGGTGGGCGCCGGGCCCGCCGGGGCCTCGGCCGCGCACGCCGCCGCGGCCGCCGGCCGCAGGGTGCTGCTCCTGGAGAAGGCGGAGCTGCCCCGCTACAAGACCTGCGGCGGCGGCATCATCGGCCCCTCCCGGGACGCGCTGCCGCCCGGCTTCGCCCTGCCGCTGCGCGACCGCGTGCACGCCGTGACGTTCTCCCTCGACGGCCGGCTGACCCGCACCCGCCGGGCCAAGCGGATGCTGTTCGGGCTCGTCAACCGGCCCGAGTTCGACGCGGCCCTGGTCGAGTCGGCCCGGGCCGCCGGCGCCGAGCTGCGCACGGGCGTGACGGTCTCCCGGGTCGAGCAGCACGGGCCGGCCGTGCCCGACCGGCGCACGGTCGCCGTTGTCCTCGGCGACGGCCGGACGCTGCTGGCCCGCGCGGTCGTCGGCGCCGACGGCAGTGCCGGGCGCATAGGGGCGCACGTCGGCGTCGAGCTGGAGCAGGTCGACCTCGGCCTGGAGGCCGAGATCCCCGTGCCGGCCACGGTCGCCGAGGACTGGGCGGGCCGGGTGCACATCGACTGGGGCCCGCTGCCCGGCAGTTACGGCTGGGTGTTCCCCAAGGGCGACACCCTCACCGTCGGCGTGATCTCGGCGCGCGGGGACGGCGCCGCCACCAAGCGCTACCTGGAGGACTTCATCGCCCGCCTGGGGCTCGCCGGTTTCGAGCCGGCGATCTCCTCCGGCCACCTGACCCGCTGCCGGACCTCCGGCTCCCCCCTCTCCCGCGGCCGCGTCATCGTCTGCGGCGACGCCGCCGGCCTGCTGGAGCCGTGGACCCGCGAGGGCATCTCCTTCGCCCTGCGCTCCGGCCGGCTGGCCGGCGAGTGGGCCGTCCGCATCGCCGAGGCGCAGGACGCGGTCGACGCCCGGCGGCAGGCACTCAACTACGCCTTCGCCATCAAGGCCGGCCTCGGCATCGAGATGGGCGTCGGCCGCCGCCTGCTGTCCGCCTTCGAACGCCACCCCGGCCTCTTCCACGCGGCCCTCACCGGCTTCGGCCCGGCGTGGCGGCTCTTCGCGAGGATCACCCGCGGCACCACGACGCTGGCGGAGATCGTCCGGACCAGCCCGGTGGCGCGCCAGAGCCTGTCGGCACTGGACCGGCGACCCGCCCGCGACTGACCGCTCGGCACACCACCGCACGCCCCACCGCAGCGCCCCCCGCACGCCCCGTCGCGCGCCGGCGGGGCGCTGCCGTGCGCCCCGGAGCGCGGCTTGCGGCGCCTTACCGATAGCTCGGGCACAGAGCTAAAATGATGGTATGCCCGCTAATGGTGCGAATGTGGCAGATGTTGCGCGCGCTGCGGAGGGCACGGCCGACGAGCTCGCCGGTCTCGTGGCGGGGATCAACCGCCTGACCCGGCGCCGGCTGTGGCGGACCATGCCGGCGCCACGGCTGCGGGGTGCAGAGGCCGAGCTGCTGCGCGTGGTCTCGGCGCGGCCCGGCATCGGGGTGTCCGGCGCCGCAAAGGAGCTGCACCTGGCCGCGAACTCGGTGAGCACCCTGATCAACGGCCTGGTCGCGGGTGGCCTGCTGCGCAGGGAGAGCGACCCCCGGGACGGCCGGGCGGTGGCCCTGTTCCCCACGCCCGCCTGCCGGGAGCGGCTGCGCGACTGGGAGGCGCGGCGCGCGGTGCTGTTCCGCGAGGGCATGCGAGCGCTGCCGGCGCGGGACCGGGCGGCCGTGGCGGCGGCGCTTCCCGCGCTGCGCAGGCTCGCGGACGTCCTGCGCGACACCCGCGACACCGAGGAGGTGCCATGAGCGGAGGTGCCATGAGCACGGAGGGTGGGACCGCCGGGGCCGGTGGGGTGGCGGCCGTCCGCTGCACGGGGCTGACGTACGCCTTCGGCCGGACCAAGGCCGTCGACGGCGTGGACCTGCGCGTCGAGCCGGGCGAGGTCTTCGGCCTGCTCGGGCCGAACGGCGCGGGCAAGACCACGACGCTGCGGTCGATCACCACACTGCTGCCCGTGCCCCCGGGCGTGATCGAGATCTTCGGCCGCGACGCCGCCCGGCGGAAGATGGCGGTGCGACGGCTGCTGGGCTACGTCCCGCAGCAACTGTCCGCCGACGCCGGTCTGACGGGCCGGGAGAACGTCGATCTGTTCGCCCGCGTCTTCGACGTGGCGCGCCGTGAGCGGCGCGAGCGGGTGGGGCAGGCGCTGGAGGCTGTGGGGCTCGCCGCCGCGGCCGACCGGCTGGCGGCCACGTACTCGGGCGGCATGGTGCGCCTCCTCGAACTGGCCCAGGCGCTCGTCAGCGCGCCGAGACTGCTGGTGCTCGACGAGCCGACCATCGGCCTCGACCCCATCGCGCGCGGCAACGTATGGGAGCGCATCGCGGCCATCCGGGCCGCCACGGGCATGACGGTGCTGGTCACCACGCACTCCATGGAGGAGGCCGACCAGCGCTGCGACCGCCTGGCGCTGCTGCACCGGGGGAAGGTCCGGGCGCTGGGCACCCCGGAGGAACTCAAGAGCGGACTCGTCGCCCACCGCCGGGAGACCGGCGACGGCGGGAGCGCGCCGCCGTCCCTGGAGGACGTGTTCCGGCACGTCGCGGGCGGCGAACTGGCCGGATCCGAAGACGAGCGAGGGGAGTTCGGCGATGTCCGCCGTACCCGCCGCACCGCGTCCCGCGTCGGCTGAACGCGACGGTCCTGTCGAGCAGCGCTACGGGCTGCTGCTCCACCCACCGCGCGCCCACGGCGGCTGGCGGGTCGTTCCGGCGCGCGTCGTGGCCATGTGCGTGGTCGAACTGCGCAAGCTGCGGCACGACCGGGCGGAGCTGTACACCCGCGCCGTCCAGCCCGCGCTGTGGCTGCTGATCTTCGGGCAGACGTTCAGCCGGATCAAGGCCATTCCCACCGGCGACGTCCCGTACGTGGACTATCTGGCCCCGGGGATCATCGCCCAGTCCGCGATGTTCATCGCCATCTTCTACGGCATCATGATCATTTGGGAGCGGGACTCCGGGGTTCTCACCAAACTGCTGGTCACCCCCACGCCCCGGGCCGCCCTGGTGGCGGGAAAGGCGTTCGCAGCCGGGGTCAAGGCCGTGGTCCAGGGCGCGGTCGTCGTGGTGATCGCGGCGCTCATGGGCGTCGCCCTGACCTGGAACCCGCTGCGCCTGCTCGCCGCGGCGGTGATCGTGGTGCTGGGCTCGGCGTTCTTCTCCTGCCTGTCCATGACGATCGCCGGGATCGTGCTGACCCGCGACCGGCTGATGGGCATCGGCCAGGCCATCACCATGCCGCTGTTCTTCGGCTCCAACGCCCTCTACCCGGTTGCCGTCATGCCCGGCTGGCTCCAGGCGGTCAGCAAGGCGAATCCGCTCAGCTACGAGGTGGACGCCCTGCGCGGCCTGCTCATCGGCACCCCCGCGCACCTGGGCGCCGACTTCGGCGTGCTGGCCCTGGCGGCGCTGGCAGGCATCACCGCGGCGGCGGCCCTGCTCGGCCGGCTGGCCCGCTGACGCCGGCACCCGCCCGGGCCCGGCCGGCGGACCGGGCCCGGGGCAGACCGATGCGCGGCGGCCCCGGGGCGCGATGCCTCCCGCCGGCCGGCCCGGCGGCGTGGGCGGCCGCCGTCCGTTCCCGGCGGGTGATCCGCGGCGAGAGCAGACCGACCGCCGCGGTGAGCAGGACCACCACCGCGCCGGCCGCGAGGAACGCTCCGGAAGGGGAGACGTCGACGAGCGGCGGGAGGAGGAGTATCGCGGTCACGCTGCCGGTACGGGTCGCCGTGTGTTCGACGGCCATCAGCCGCAGGCGTTCCGCCGGGGCGTACGTCCCCAGGCGCGCCCGCATCGTGACGGTCCCCAGCGGCGCGGCCAGCCCCGACAGCAGGCACAACAGCCCCAGCGCCGGGACGGAGCCGGCCGCCGCCATGCAGGCGGTGGCCAGGCCGTCGGCGGCCCAGGCGGCACAGCAGACGGCGAGCCAGGCGCGCGGCCGCAGGGCACCGGCGACCGGGTTGCCGATGAGCGCGCCGATCCCGGAGACGGCGGTGATCAGCCCGAACGCGCCGGCGCCGGCGCCGGGACCGCCGGCGAGCAGCGCGGGCAGCCCGATCGTCGTCGCCGCGGCGCAGAACGGCAGGACCCCGTGCACACCGATCGCCATGCCGATGCCCGGGTGGTCCCTCACCAGCGTCATGACCCGCACGGACGGCCGTTCGCCGTCGCAGCCGGCCGGGGGCGGCGGGGGCAGACGGCGGGCCAGGCCGCCCAGCGCCGCCGCCGAGACCGCGAACGCGGCGCCCACGCACGCGAACAGCTCGATCCGGGAGAACACCAGCAGCAGCGCACCCGCACAGGCGTGGCCGGTGATGCGGGCGACACGGCTGGTGAGATCGAACAGCCCCGTGACGGACTGGACTTGACCGGGCCGCCCGAGCGTGGGCACCAGCGCCTCGAAGTTCGGGTCGAAGAGCGCCCCGAGCACGCCGAGGAGCAGGACGCCGGCCAGCACGACGGCCGTGCCCAGGGCGTCGGGCGACCAGACGAACGGCAGGGCCACGGCGACGCCCGCGCGCAGCGCGTCGACCGCGGACAGTGCTCCGTAGGAGGAGAAGCGGGCGACGACGCGCCGGCCGGCGGCGCCGAGCACGACGTAGGGCAGCGACTCCAGGAGGGCCACGAGCCCGGTGAGCGAGGCCGATCCGGTGCCCGCCCACACGCTCCACATCACCGCCATCGCGTACAGGCGGTCCCCCAGCGCGGACAGGCTGCGCGCCAGCCACAGGACCAGAACGGGGCGCTGCCGCAAGAGCCGCGCATACTCCATGCGTCCTCCCGCCCGGTCGTGACCCGGCGGCGGTCACCGCGCGGCCGGCACGGGGCCACCGTAGGAGGCGGGCGGGGAACGGAGGCCGTCATTCCCTGATGGACCACCCGTTCACAGGAGAAATCGGTCCATGTGACGGGAAGGTGACCCGATCGGGTCGGAACACCGGCTCAGGACACCGGGCTCAGAACAGCGCCTCGGGCTCCGGCGGGGGTGCGTTCCCGGCCGGGACCTCGGCGGCGGTCGTCGGCGCGTCGGGGGCGGCCGCCGTCAGCGGCCAGCCGGCCAGCTGCCGGGTGTCGACCAGCAGCGGACGCCCGTCGGCCGCGTCCAGGTGGACGTCCGGCCCGGCCACGGCGACCACCCGGCCGGCCACCGTGCACCCGGCCGTCAGGGCGACGGCCCGGTGCACGGTACGTATGCGGTCCAGATGGAACGCCGCGTCGTGGTGCACGGGCGCGAACGCGGCGACCGTGAGCGATTCCGGCAGGCCGGGCAGGTGCCGGGCGTGCTCGTGCAGTTCGGCGAGCGCCGCCGTCCGCACCTCCTGCGGCGGCAGCGGGTGCCGGGCGGCGCGCTTCGCGGCGTACGGGACGCGGTCCGGCACGGCGAGCGCCGCGCCCAGCACGGCCTCGGCCCGCCGCGCCGCCATCAGCGGCCCGCGGCCGAGCAGCGCGTAGGAGAGAGCGGCCTGTTCGAGCAGACGGCGGCCCTCCCGCTCGGAGGCCGTGATGCCGACCTTGAGCAGGCCGGGGCCGAACCAGGCGAGGTAGACGTCGTAGGGCCGGGGGTCGTCGGCCGCGGTGTCGGCCGCCACCGAGTGGGAGCGGTCCAGCCGCGCGCACTCCGCGCACTGCGCGGAAAGGGCCGGCGCGGGCACCCCGGCGCCGGCCGGGCAGGGCGTGTGCCGCCCCGCGCGGCGGACGCCCGCGCAGCACCGCCGGGATCCGGTGGTGAAGGCGAGCGTCCGGCCCGGCGGCATGGGGGAGAGGCGCTCGCCCCGCACCGCGTGCCGCCAGACCAGGGACGGGCCGGAGGCCTCCCAGCGCAGCCCGGCGCACTGCCAGTCGCCGCCCCGGTCGTCGCCCCGCTCGTCCCGTTCCATGCTGTGCAGTCTGCCAGCGGGCACCGACATCAGGCTCCGGTGCGCACGGCGTTCCGGGTGGTGTACGCGATCACGCCGGCGACGGCGGCCAGCGCCGCGACCGTCGTGAGGGCGGCCGGCAGCGAGGTGCGGTCCGCCAGCAGGCCGATGGCCGGCGGGCCCAGGAGCATGCCGCCGTACCCGAAGGTGGAGGCCGCGGCGACGCCGCCGGGGCCGGAGAGCTCGCCGGCGCGGCCGATGGCGACCGGGAAGATGTTGGCCAGCCCGAGGCCCGTGACGGCGAAGCCGGCGAGGGCCGCCCAGACGGTGGGGGCGAGCGCGCCGAGCAGCATGCCGGCGGCGGCCGTCACGCCGCCCAGGACCAGGACCCGGGTCTGCCCCAGCCGTTCGAGGAGGGCGGTGCCGCCGAGCCGGCCCAGGGTCATCGCGAGCGCGAAGACCGAGTAGCCGGCGGCGGCCACACCGGGCCGGGCCGAGAGGTCCTGCTGCAGGTGCAGCGCTCCCCAGTCGGCCATGGCGCCCTCGCCGTAGGCCGTGCACAGGGCGATCAGGCCGAACACCGCGACCAGTGCCCGCCCGCCGGCCCGCCGCGCGGACGCG
>NZ_JBFAPH010000218.1:0-10962 GCF_040675635.1 Streptomyces sp. NPDC049577 | reverse complement strand
CAACGGCGGGACGATCAGCCACGTCCCCTACGCCGAACTCGACGTCGCCGAGTGGAAGCGCGTCGTCGACGTCAACCTCACCGGCACCCACCTCGTCATCCAGGGCTCCCTGCCCTACCTCGGCGCCGGCTCCTCGGTCGTCACCATCGGCTCCCGGGCCGCCGAGGCCGGCGTCCCCCTCCGCGCGCACTACACCGCGACCAAGGCCGCGCAGCTCGGCCTGACCCGCTCCCTCGCCAAGGAGCTGGGCGGGCGGGGCATCCGCGTCAACACCCTGCTGCTCGGCGTCATCCACACCGAGGCCTTCGACGACAAGCCCGCCGAACAGCGCGAAGCGGCCCTCACCATGTACAGCCGCAAGACCGCCCTCGGCCGGCTCGGCCGCCCCGAGGAGGTGGCCGGCGCAGTGCTGTGGCTCGCCAGCGACCTGTCGTCCTACGTGACGGGGGCGGCCATCGGCGTGGACGGGGGCATCTCCTGATGGCCCCCCGGATCTTCCGGGTCATGCTGCGCATGGAGATCAAGCCCGGCCAGGAGGCCGCGTTCGAACGGGAGTGGCACGCCGGCACGGACGCCGTCACCGGGCACCCCGCCAACCTCGGCCAGTGGCTGTCCCGCAGCGCCGACGAGGAGTCGACCTACTACATCGTCAGCGACTGGACGGACGAGCCCCGTTTCCGCGCGTTCGAGCAGAGCCCGGAGCACCTGGAACACCGGGCGAGACTGCACCCCTTCCGCAGCGCCGGGTCCTTCCACACCATGCACGTCGTCGCGCACATCCCCGGCAAGGCGGCTTCCGGGCACTGAACGGCCCGGGCCGTGGACGCGGCGGGAGCACTCGGGACGCTCCCGCCGCGCCCGTGCCGGGCGATCGCCCGCACGGTGGACGCCCCGGACGACCGGATACCCGAGGGGGTATACGGGACAGGGTGAACCCCATGAGCACCGATGCCCACAAGCACTGGCGGGACCTCCGGGTCAGCCGCCCCGGCGACGTTCCGCCGGCCACGCCGCTGATGTGGCTGGCCGAGAAGCACCAGGAGCACGCCGACCGGCTGACCAGCAGCCTGCTCCCGCACGCGGCGGAGCGGGCCACCGTCGCCGACGCCCTCGCGGTGCTGGCGCTGCGCGAGGCCGTCCGCCGCGAGATGGAGTACGGCCGCGGTGCCCACGTCCGCGACGCCCTGCGGTTCGGCGCCACCTGGAACGAGGTCGCCGCCGCCCTCGACGTCACCCCCGGCGAGGCCCGGAACGTGCTGCGGACCTGGGCCGAGGCCCAGCGCCACCTGTACACCGCGTCCGAGGAACGGGGTGAGCAGCCGCTCGGCCTGAGCGCCGAGCAGTACGCCGCCGTCCTGGCCCTGACCGAGCTCGCCGACGACGCGCAACCGGCATAGGGCAGAATGCCGCCCTATGCACGACGAAAGCACCGCGCCCGCCGCACAGGAACTGATACGCCTGGCGGCGTACCGACACGACGTCCTGGTCACCCTGACCGGAGAGGTCCACCCGCAGAGTGGGGAAGCCCCGTACTACGTGGCAACGGTGGAGGTCTCCGGTGACCTGGTCAACCTCTCCCGCCCCACGTATGTGAACCGCGAGGACATCGAGGAGTGGGCGCAGGCGCTGGACCGGATCGACGAAGCCTTCATCATCTACGAGGGCGAGCCGGACTCCGTCGACTGGCCGGCCTCGGGCCAGGACATCTACCTGCGGGTGCGGATGTCGGGCGACCCGTGCGCCGTCGAACTGCGCGATCCGAACGCGTTCGCGTCCGTACGGCTCTCCTGCGACCTCGATCAGGAGTGGATCGAGGCGTCCCGCGCACGCGTGCACGCCGTCCTCGAACGGCTGGGCGAGCGCCCCGTGCCGCGGGCCGGGTGATCTGCCGTGGCGAAGAAGTGCGCGGAGAAGACCGCGAAGAACACCGCGAAGAAGAGCAAGGCCGCGTCCTGGGTCTTCGCCGGGGTGATGGCCGTCATGGCCGTGAGCGTCGTCGTGGACCTGGTCCGGGGCGCGGGGCTGGACTGGTCCGTGGCGGCCATGGTGATGGTGCTGGGACCGTACGCGGTGGCCGAGGTGCTGGGCGCGCACGGCAGGGAGCGGGCCGCCGCGCGGGCCGGTGCCGTCTCGAACCGGCTGGTGCTGCCCTCCGCCGTCGTCCTCTGGGCGGGACTGATCATTGGCTGGTCCCGGGGCGAGGGCACTCCGTGGCTCGTCTTCGCGGCGGCGGTGCTGATCACGCTGCTCGAGGTGGCGAGGGGGCTGGCGGTACTGCGCGAGCGCCGCACCGCGGCCTGAGGCCGCGTCCGCAGCGGGCGGAGGGGGAAGGAGGCCTTCCCCCTCCGCCGGTTGTCACGACGCGACGGGCGCGGCCTCCAGCGCCTGGTACAGGTACGGGCAGGGCAGCGGGGTAGTGGAGGTGAGTTCCAGGCCCGCGCCGGCGAACAGCGCCCGGTACTCGGTCAGCGTGCGTTCCCGGCCCGTGGTCATCACCAGCATCTCGATGTCGGAGATGGCCGCGCCCAGGGCCTCGGCGGGGTCCTCCTCGTCGCCGCCCTCGGACAGCACCGAGGTGAAGACCACGACGCGGCCGCCCGGCGGGAGCACGGCGCGGATGTTGGAGAGGATCCGCACGCATTCCTCGTCGTTCCAGTCGTGCAGGATGTTCTTCAGCAGGTAGACGTCGCCGCCCTCGGGCACGGACTCGAAGAAGGAGCCCACGGCGATGTCGCAGCGGTCGTCGACCTTGGCCTCCGCGAGGACCCCGGCCGTCTCGACGACGCCGTTGGCCGTGTCGAAGACGGTGCCGCGCAGTGCCGCGTCGGCGCCCAGCACGGCCGCCAGCAGGGTGCCCCGGCCGCCGCCGACGTCCACGACGTGCCGGAAGCGCGAGAAGTCGAAGTGCTCGACGATCGCCGGGTACTGGACGTCGCTGCCGGCCGTCATCGCGGCGTGGAAGACGGCGGCCAGCTCCGGGTCCTTCTCGAAGTGGTCGAACAACGGGGCGCCGTTCGCGATGTCGAAGGCGGACCGCCCGGTGCGCACCGACTCCTCCAGTACCTCCCACGCGCGCCACACCGGGGGCGCGGCGTGCATGTCGGACAGCGGCCCGAAGTGCGCGGCCACCGGCGTGGCGCGGTAGCCCCCGCCCTCCTCGCCCAGGATCCCGGCCTTGACGGCCGCGTACAGCAGCCGGCGCAGGCTGCGCGGGTGGGCACCGGTGCTCTCGATCAACTGGTCGGCGGTGCGGGGGCCGCCGGCCACCGCGTCGAGGACGCCCAGGCTCGCGACCGTCGCGCCGATCTGGTGCAGGGCGAAGCCGAACGCCAGCGGCAGGTACTCGGCCGTGGCCGCCGGGCGCTCCGGGTTCCGACTGCTCATTGCACTCCCTAGGGTCGAGGTCAGTCCTTGCGGCAGACCACGAGCGTGTCGTGGTCGCCCAGCGGCCGGCGGGCGGCGGAGGCGAATCCGGCGGCCCGGGCCCGTTCCATGAGCTCGGCGGCGGTGTACCCGCCGCCGCCGTCGGTGACCAGCAGCATGTTCAGGCCGGCCACCAGGTTCTCGATGTTCTCGGGGCCGTCGGCGCCGTCGTCGTGCCCGGCCGGCATCCGGTCGTAGACCAGCGCCGCACCGCCCGGACGCAGCGCCGCGTACGCCTTGGCGAGCAGCAGCTCCCGCTGCTCGGGGGACCAGTCGCTGAGCACATGGCCGAGGATCACGACGTCGGCCGGCGGCAGCGGGTCCCGGAAG
Organism: Streptomyces sp. NPDC049577; assembly: GCF_040675635.1. NCBI lineage: Bacteria > Bacillati > Actinomycetota > Actinomycetes > Kitasatosporales > Streptomycetaceae > Streptomyces > Streptomyces sp. NPDC049577. The sequence continues at coordinate 7,209 of NZ_JBFAPH010000218.1, read as the reverse complement.
AAGTCCCCGGCGTGGAAGGAGGACCGCCCGGACAGCCCGAGCCCGGCCATGTGCCCGGCGAAGAACGGCGCCATCTGCGGCAGGTCGAAGACCTGGCCGGTGAGCTCCGGGCGGGCGGTGAGCAGCTGCCCGAGCAGGTGCCCGCGGCAGCCCCCGACGTCCAGGACGGTCCCCGGCCCGCCGCAGCCGGCCGCGTCCAGGGCCGCCAGCAGCTGCGGGCCGAGGCCCTTCGTCAGGCTGTCCATCATGCTCGCGAAGCGACCGGTCGCCTCGGGGTCGTCGAGCATGCCCGTGAAGTCGCCGTCGGCCTGCGGCCGCCCGGTGCGCAGCGCGTCGCCGAGCCGGCCGTAGACGTCGTACAGATTGAGGTCCGCGCCGATCAGGAAGCCGGTCACGGACTCGGGCCGGCCCTCGACGAGGGCGCGGTCGGCCCCCTCGGCGTTGCGGTAGCGGCCGTCGGCGCCCCGGCGCAGCAGGCCGCGCGCGGTCAGCAGGTCCAGGAAGTCCGGCAGCCCGCGGCCGTGCAGGCCCAGCCGCTCGCGCAGTTCGCCGGCGGTGGCGGGGGAGTCGTCCAGCGTGGTGAACACCCCCAGCCGGACGGCCGTGAGCAGGGCCTTGGCGTCGCAGAACGCGGTGCCGAGGCGCAGGATGCCCGCGGCGGTCGAGACGTCCGCAGCGGTCGACGCCCTCGCTTCCATCGGTCGACTCCGTCCTCGTGTCCGTCCTCGCAGGAGGCGTGCCGGGGGAATCTCGCAGCGGCCGATGGAGGATCGCTCGAGGACCGGCCCTCCGCACCCGGTCGCCGGGGGCTCGACCGGCCTTCGAGCCGGTCCCAATGCCGGATGCCCACGCTGACCCCTTCCCAGCAGTGCGAGCAGTGCGCTTGAAGGAGAGGGCGGTTCACATATGAGCGCGTCGTGCCCCGTCGGGTACCCCCTTCCGTGGGCCCCGGCTCCGGACATACCGCAGTCCTGGGCGGCCCTGCGCGAGCGGCCGCTGGTCGAGATCACGCTGCCCAGCGGCGAGCCGGCCCTCCTGGTCACCCGCTACAAGGACGTCCGGCGGCTGTTCGCCGACGAGCGGCTCAGCCGCAACACCTTCGGCCGCGCCTCGCGCGTCTCGGCCAGCAACGACCTGTTCGGCGACCCCAACATCGACAACGACCCGCCGCGCTATCTCATCGAACGCGCCGTGGTCATGCGGGCCTTCAGCGCCCGCCGCATCGAGGCGCTGCGCGAGGTCGTCAAGCGGATCGTCGCCGAACTGCTCGACGCCATGGAGGCCGGACCGCGCCCGGCGGAGCTGATGGAATCCTTCGCCTACCCGCTGCCCATCCTGGTCATCTGCCACATGCTCGGCGTCCCGCCGGAGGACCGGCCGAAGTTCCGGCGCCTGATCGACGGCTTCCTGTCGGTCACCCGGCTGCCGGCCGACGAGGTCGAGGAGTGCCGGCGGCAGTACTGGGACTACCTCACCGAACTGATCGAGGCCAAGCGGGCCCGGCCCGGCGACGACCTGATCAGCGAACTGATCGAGATCAGCCGCGAGGACCCCGCGAAGCTGACCGACTACCAGCTCCAGCACTGGGTCAAGACCCTGCTGATCGCCGGCTACGTGACGACGGCCTCCCAGCTGGGCACCAGCATGGCCGTCCTGCTGCACCGCCCCGAGGTCACCGCCGAACTGCGGGCCGACCTGTCGCTGGTTCCGTCGGCGGTCGAGGAGCTCCTGCGCTACCAGATCATGGGCACCTCGCTGGGCACCCTGCGCTACGCCGTCGAGGACATCGAACTGCTCGACGGCGTCACCGTCATCCCCAAGGGTTCGACCGTGCTGCTCTCACAGGAGTCCAACATGGACCCCGAGGAGTTCGACGACCCGCTGACCCTCGACATCCGCCGCACCGACAACCACCACCTCACCTTCGGCGCGGGCATCCACTTCTGTGCCGGGGCCGCGCTGGCCCGCATGGAGTTGCAGGAGGCCATGGAGGGGCTGCTGAGCCGCTTCCCGGAGCTCCGGCTGGCGGTGCCGGGGGAGGAACTGGCGAGGCCCGAGGGCGGTTTCCTCGCCGGCTACACCGCGGTCCCGGTGAGCTGGTGACCGCCGTGGGCTCCCTGCGCGTCACCGCGAACCCGGAGACCTGCGTCACCAGCAGCCTGTGCGTCTACCGGCTGCCACAGGTCTTCGACCAGGACGCCGAGGGCCGGGTACGGGTCCTGGACGAGCGGCCGCCGGACGAGCTGCGCCGTGAACTCCTCCGCGCCCGGCGCGGCTGCCCGACCCGGTCCATCCACGTCGAGGGCCCGGGCACCGGCGCGGACGACGACCCCGGCGCCTGAACGCACCGCATCACCGCCCGACCGCACCACCGCCCGATCGCACCACCGCCACAGCCGACCGACAGCAGACTGGGGACGAAGACATGCGGGTGCTGTTCACCACCTGGGCCTGGCCGTCGCACCTGTACGCGCTGGTGCCGCTGGCCTGGGCCTGCCGCGCCGCCGGGCACGAGGTGCTGGTCGCCGGCCAGCCCGGCCTGCTCGGCGACATCGCGGCGAGCGGCCTGCCCGGCGCGGCCGTCGGCACCGACGTGGACGCCGTCGGCATGGTCCGCGGCTATCTGCTGCCGACGGACCCGGGGAACGCCTCCGCCACGGCCCCGGGGCGCGGCCCCCGCGCCATGGAGATGTTCCTCGCGCACGCCGAGTCGATGACCGGCGACCTCCTCGACCTCGCCCGCCGCTGGCGCCCCGACCTCGTCGTCCACGAACCGACCGCACTCGCCGGGCCGCTCGCCGCCGCGGCCCTCGGCGTGCCGTCCGTACGCGTGCTGTACGGCACCGACCTCATGCGGCGCGCCGCCGCCGTCCTGCCCGGCGCGCTGGCCCCGCTCGCCGAACGGTACGGCGCGAAGGACCCCGACCCGTACGGCACCGTCACCGTCGACCCCGTGCCCACGGCGCTGCAGATCCCCCATGAGCAAGAACATCTGGCGGTACGTCATGTGCCGTACAACGGCCCGGGCGCCCTGCCCGCGCCGCCCCCGGAGCCCCGGCGCCGGCCGCGGATCTGCGTCACCTGGGGCCACACCATCGCCAAGCTCGACCGGGACCGGTTCCTGGCCGGCCGGGTCGCCCGGGCCGTCGCCGGGCTCGGCGCCGACGTCGTGCTGGCCGTCTCCACACCCCAGCTCCCGCTGACCGGCCCGCTGCCCGACGGCGTACGGGTCGTGACCGACACGCCCCTGCACCACCTCCTCGGCACCTGCGACCTGGTCGTGGCGCACGGCGGCGCCGGCACCGTCCTGGCCGCCGCCGCCCACGGACTGCCGCAGCTGCTGATCCCCCAGCTGCCCGACCACGCGGGGCACGCCGGCCGCGTGGTCGCCGCCGGAGCCGGCGAGGTGCTGACTCCCGGCGAGGCCACGCCCGAGCGGATCCGGGCCGAAGCCGAACGGCTCCTCGCCGACGGCCCCGAGCGCGCCGCGGCCCGCGCCCTGCGCGACGAGACGCACTCCCGGCCCGCCCCCGCGCACCTCGTCCCCCGGCTCGAACAGCTGGCCGTGACGGCCGCGCGGGACGCGGCCTGATCCCGACACCGACCTCGACGAGGGGCAGCGACACGCGATGACCGACAACCCCTTCCGCGTCCTCATCATCGGCGCCGGCACCGGCGGCGCGGCACTCGCCCACGGCCTGCGCCGGGCCGGCTTCGACGTCGCCGTGTACGAACGCGACCGCACCCGCGAGGCCGGCCTGCACGGCTACCGCGTCGGCATCGGCCCCGACGGCAGCCGTGCCCTCCGGCAGCTGCTGCCCCCCGAGCTGTACGAGACGTTCAAGGCCACCTGCGCCCGACCGCCCCGCTCCTTCGTCATGCTCACCGAGCGGCTCCGCACCAGCCTCGAACTGCCGCTGCGCCCGGCCGTCGAGGACGAGAGCGGCGAACGCTCCGTCAGCCGCATGACTCTGCGTCAGGTGCTGTTCACCGGCATGGACGACGTCATCCGGTTCGGCAAGACGTTCACCCACTACGAACGCCGCCCCGACGGCCGCGTCACCGCGCACTTCGCGGACGGCACCCAGGACACCGGCGACCTGCTCGTGGCCGCCGACGGCGCCGGCTCCCGCGTCCGGGCGCAGTACCTGCCGCACGCCAGGGTCGAGGACGCCGGGATCGTCTCGATCGCCGCCAAACTGCCTCTCACCGAGGAAACGCGGGCCCTGCTGCCGCCGCACGTCCGCGACGGCATCGGCCTCGTCCTCGGCCCCCGGGGCGGCACCTGCATCCTGCACACCATGGAGTTCCCGTGGGACCGCGAGGGCCGCGTCAAGGACGGCGTCGGCGGCAACGACGCCGGCCTCCTCGCCCGCTGGCCCGGCCTGCTGTTCGACAACACCCGCGACTACATCAACTGGGGCTTTTGGGCTTCCACCGACAAGTTCCCCGCCGACGTCATGCGACGCGACGGCAAGGAACTCATCGACCTCGTCCTCGCCATGACCCCCCGGTGGCACCCCGGTCTGCGCCGGCTGTTCGCCCTCGGCGACCCCACCACCTGCTTCCCCATCACCATCCGCACCTCCGTGCCCGTCCCGCAGTGGCCCACCACCAACATCACCCTGCTCGGCGACGCCATCCACACCATGACGCCCGGCCAGGGCGTCGGCGCCAACACCGCCCTGCGCGACGCCGCGCTCCTCACCAGGAACCTCACCGCCCACCGCGAAGGCCGGCTCGGCCTCCACGACGCCATCCGCGACTACGAGACCAGGATGATCCGGTACGGCTTCGACGCCGTCCGGGCGTCGAAGAAGCAGACCGGCGGCGACCAGCCGATCCACAAGCCCTACATCGGCCGGGTCGCGCTGGCAGGCATGCGCGCCTCCTTCTTCCTGGCCTCCCGGGTGCCGTCCGTGCGACAGCGGATGGCGGACGCCCTGCACGCCCAGCGCGGCGGGGACCGGGACGACTGACCGGTACCGCCGTGAGACCCAGCCCCAACAGAGCCCAAAAGCAAACGAGCCCCAAAAGAGGAGGAACACCGTGGACATCGGGGTCTGCCTGCCCATCGGCGTACCCGGCGCCGCCGGCGGCCGGCTGATCGAATTCGCCCGCCGCGCCGACCGGCTCGGATTCAGCAGCCTGACCGTCACCGACAGGGTCGTCTACGACAGCTACGACAGCATCGTCGCGCTCTCGGCCGCCGCCGGGGCCACCACCAGGATCAAGCTCGTATCGGCCGTCCTGCTGCCCGCCTACCGGCCCAGCACCGTCGAACTCGCCAAGCAACTCGCCAGCCTCGACCGGCTCTCCGACGGCCGCCTCGTGGTCGGCCTGTCCGCCGGACTGCGCGAGGACGACTACAGCGCGACCGGCGCCCGCTTCACCACCCGCGGCCGCCGCCTGGACACCATGATCCAGGAACTCCGCGAGGTCTGGCAGGGCAAGGGCCCCGCACCCGGCACCGGCCCCCGGCCCGTCGCCGGCGACATCCCGCTGTGGGGCGGCGGCCACTCGCCGGCCGGCCTGCGCCGCGCCGCCCGCCACACCATCGGCTGGATATCCCCCGGCGGCCCCCCGCAGCGCTTCGCCGACCAGGTCACGGCCTTCCGCGCGCTGTGGGCCGAGGAAGGCCGGACCGGCACCCCCAGGATGGGCGCCAACTGCTACGTCGCGCTCGGCCCCGACGGCGCGGAGCACGCCCGCGCGCACATGCTCAGCTACTACGCCTACATGGGCCCCATGGCCGAGCGCCTCGCGGCCGGCGCCGTCACCGACCCCGGCGCCCTCCGCGCGCTCGTGGACGCCTACGCCGCCGCCGGCTGCGACGAATTGTTCCTGCTGTCGGTCACCGACGACCCCGACGGCCTGGACCTGATCGCGGACGCGGTCCTGCGCTGATGCGCGCGGAGCCCACATCGCGCCGGCACGCGGTCGTCGTCGGCGGCGGCATCGGCGGGCTGGCCGCCGCCGTCGGACTGCACCGCACCGGCTGGCGCGTCACCGTCCTCGAACGCGCTCCCGCGCCCCGCGAGTCCGGAGCCGGGATCTCCCTGCTGACCAACGCCCAGCGGTGCCTCGACAGGCTCGGCGTCGGCCCCGCCGTACGGGCCGGGGCGGCCACCATGGCACCCGGGGGAGAGGGCCTGCGGCTCTCCTCCGGGCGCCGCCTCCAGCCCCCGGCCGACCCCGCGTTCCTCCGCGCACACGGCCTGTCCCTCGCCGTGCTGACCCGGCCCGCCCTGCACTCCGCCCTGCGCGAGGCCCTCCCGGACGGCGCGCTGCGCACCGGCACCGAGGTCACCCGCGTCCTCGACCTGGGCGACGGAGCCGCCGCCGTCTGCCGCACCCCCGGCGGCGAGCACGTCGAACGCGGCGACGTGGTCATCGCCGCCGACGGCACGCACAGCAGGATCCGCGCCGTCCTCTGGCCGCACCTGCCGCCGCCCGTCCACAGCGGCCACAGCGTCTGGCGCGGCATCGCCGAGGGCGTCGACGGCGCCACCGAGCCCGGTGGCAGCACCTGGGGGCGCGGCCTGGAGTTCGGCCGCATGCCGCTCGGCGCCGACCGCGTCTACTGGTTCGCCGTCGCCAACACCCCCGAAGGGCTCCGCCACCCCGACGAGCACGCCGAGGTCCGCCGGCGGTTCGGCCACTGGCACGACCCGATCCCCGCCCTGATCGACGCCACTCCCGCCGGCCGCGTCCTGCGCCACGACGTCCTCGAACTCGCCGTCCCACCGCCCTCGTACGCCTCCGGCCGCATCGCGTTGCTGGGCGACGCCGCGCACGCCATGACCTCCGACCTCGGCCAGGGTGCCTGCCAGGCCCTGGAGGACGCGGTCGTGCTCGCCGCCGCCCTCGCCGGGGACGAGGACGTGCCGCGGGCGCTCGCCCGCTACGACGAGCAGCGCCGGCCCCGGGCCGGAGCCATCGCCGAGGCCTCGCGGCGCATGGGCGAGTTCAAGCTCACCGAGCACCGCTGGCGACTGCTGCGGCGCAACGCGCGCATGTGGCGGACCACCCCGCGCGAGAGCCAGCGCGGCCTGGCCGGCGTGGGCGACTGGCAGCCGCCCGCCCTCCCCGGACCCGCGCCGACCCTGCGAGGTGAACCCCGATGATCCTGGTCACCGGCGCCACCGGAACCGTGGGCCGCGACGTGGTGGCCGGACTCCTGGCCGCCGGCCGGAAGGTCCGCGCCCT
>NZ_JBFAPH010000217.1:0-11078 GCF_040675635.1 Streptomyces sp. NPDC049577 | reverse complement strand
CCGAACCCCGATCCTCGCGCCGGAGAGGGCACCCGTATGGAACTGCCGCGCATCGTCAGCGTCGACGACCACGTGATCGAGCCCGCGCACCTCTTCGAGACCTGGCTGCCCGCGAAGTACCGCGACCGCGGCCCGCGTCCGCACACGGAGGGCATCGGGGGCCTGGAGTACATCGGCGGGAAGTACCGCTTCACCATGGACCCCTCCGGTCCGGTCACCGACTGGTGGATCTACGAGGACCTGCACTTCCCGTACAAGCGCAACATCGCCGCCGTCGGCTTCGAGCGCGACGAGATGACGCTGGAGGGGATCACCCGCGCGGAGATGCGGCCGGGCTGCTGGGATCCGGCCGAGCGGCTGAAGGACATGGACCTCAACCACGTCGAGGCGTCGCTGTGCTTCCCCACCTTCCCCCGGTTCTGTGGACAGACCTTCGCGGAGGCGAGGGACAAGGAGGTCGCGCTGGCATGCGTGCGCGCCTACAACGACTGGATGGTCGAGGAGTGGTGCGGCGACAGCGGCGGCCGGCTGATCCCGCTGTGCCTGATCCCCCTGTGGGACGTCGACCTGGCCGTCGCCGAGATCCGGCGCAACGCCGCCCGCGGCGTACGGGCCGTGACCTTCAGCGAACTCCCCACCCACCTGGGTCTGCCCTCGATCCACTCCGGCTACTGGGACCCCTTCTTCGCCGCCTGCCAGGACACCGGCACCGTCCTCAACCTGCACATCGGTTCGTCCTCGCAGATGCCCGCCGCGTCCCCGGACGCCCCGCCCGCCGTGCAGGCCACCCTGTCGTTCAACAACGCCATGGCGTCCATGAGCGACTTCCTCTTCAGCGGCGTCCTCGTCCGCTTCCCCCGCCTCACCCTCGCCTACAGCGAGGGCCAGATGGGCTGGATCCCCTACGCCCTGGAACGCGCCGACGACGTGTGGCGCGAACACCGCGCCTGGGGCGGCGTGCGCGACCTGATCCCCGACCCGCCCTCCACCTACTTCCGCCGGCAGATCTACTGCTGCTTCTTCCGCGACCACCACGGCATCGCCTCGCTCGACGCCATCGGCGTCGACAACATCACCTTCGAGACCGACTACCCCCACGTCGACTCCACCTTCCCGCACACCAGGGAGGTCGCCCTGGAGCATGTGCGCGGTCTGGACGGGGAGACCGTCCACAAGCTCATGCGCGGCAATGCCATCCGCATGCTCGGCCTCGATCACCTCGACACGGCCCGGGGCGCGTGAACACCGGTGGATCTCACTCCCACGCCGGACGAGGAACGGTTCCGGCAGCGGCTGCGCCGCTGGCTCAGCGAGGTGCTGCCGACGCTGCCCGCCGAGCCCGCGCCCACGGACTGGCCGGGTCGCCGCGCCTACGACTGCGCCTGGCAGCGAGCCCTCTACGACGCCGGCTACGCCGGGCTGCACTGGCCGGCCGACGCCGGCGGTCAGGGAGCGGGCCCCGTCCGGCACCTGGCCTTCCTGGAGGAGACCGAACTCGCCGGAGCACCCTACGTGGGCGCCAACTTCGTCGGCCTGCTGCACGCGGGCCCCACCATCGCCGCCGAGGGGACCCCCGCCCAGCGCGCCCGCTGGCTGCCGCCGATCCTGCGCGGCGAGGAGGTGTGGTGCCAGGGCTTCTCGGAGCCCGGGGCCGGCTCGGACCTGGCGGCTCTGCGCACCCGGGCGGTCCGGGACGGCGACTCCTACGTCGTCACCGGCCACAAGATCTGGACCTCGCACGCCGAGGTCGCCGACTGGTGCGAACTGCTCGTCCGCACCGACCCCTCCGTGCCCGCCCACCGCGGGCTGACCTGGCTGGCCATGCCCATGCGCGCGCCCGGGGTCACGGTCCGGCCCCTTCGTACGCTCGCCGGCTCGACGGAATTCGCCGAGCTCCACCTCGACGAGGTGCGGATCCCCGTGGACCACCGGGTCGGCGCCGAGAACGACGGCTGGCGCGTCACCATGGTCACTCTCTCCCACGAGCGGGGCACCGCCTTCGCCGGCGAGGTCGTCGCCTGCCGCCGCACCCTGGCCCGCCTCGCCCGGACCGCGAGGGAGAACGGCCGATGGGAGGACGCCGTCCTGCGCCGCCGGCTCGGCCGGCTCAACGCCGAATTCCTCGGACTGTGGCGGATGCTGCAATCCCGGGCCAGCGAGGCGGAGTACGGCTTGCGCACCGGCCGGCCCGGCACTCCGGACGCCATGGGATCGGTCTTCAAGCTGCGCTATTCCCACAGCCGCCAGGACCTCTACGACGTGGCGGCGGAAATTCTCGGCCCCGGCTGTCTGGACGCCGAACACCCATGGACCCGTGAGCGTCTTTCTTCACTCTCCTACACCATCGCCGCGGGCACCTCACAGGTTCAGCAGAACATCATTGCCCAGCGCATCCTCGGCCTCCCCAAAGGGCGGTAGGAACGACCATGGAATTCCGCCTCGATGCCGATCAACGCGCCGTGCAGAAGGGCGCCCGCGAACTGCTGGCGTCTCTCTTCCCGCGCGAACGGTTGCGTGCCGTGGTGGACGGGGACCGAGTCGCGGGCGGTACGGCAGACGAGAAGCAGGGCGCAAGTGACGCCGGCGTTCGGAGTGGTGAACCGTCACCGCGCTTTCTCGCCACACTCTGGAGAGAGTTGGGTGCGGCCGGATTCTTCTCCTTGCGCCTGCCGGAGAAGGTGGGCGGTGCCGGTCTGGGACTCCTGGAAGTGGTCCTCGTCCTTGAAGAGGCGGGCCGGGTGTTGCTTCCGGGGCCGCTGGTGGCGAGCCAGCTCGCCGCCGGACATGTGGCCGGTGCGGGGGAGGGCGCCACCGTGGTGACGGCCGTGGAACGGCACGGGACGATCGAATATCTCGGGGAGGCGCAGGCGGTTCTGTTCATCGACGATCCCGCACCCCATGTACTGGCATTGCCCAGGGGCGAGGGCCCGCACCTGCTCGGAGCCCGGCCCGTGCGATCCGTGGATCCGACAACTCCCCTGCACACCCTGGCGGATGCCAGGGGTAGCCAAGCTGCCGGCTTGCCGCCGGGAGTCGGCACAGCATCGGGCCGCGCCCCGGTCACCGACCGGACCCGGACCCGGACCCGGACCCCGGCCCGGACCCGCACCGCGATCGCACCGGGTGACGCCGGCCGCCTGTACCGCGAAGCCGCCCTTCTCACCGCCGCCCAGCAGCTGGGCAGTTCCCTCCGCACCATGGAAATGACCATTGCCCATGTCCGGGTCCGCGAACAGTTCGGCCGCCCGATCGGCGCCTTCCAGGCCGTCCAGCATCTCTGCGCGCAGATGCTCGTCCGTACGGAAATCGTACGCAGTGCCGTATATGCAGCGGCCCTGACGATTACCGCATGTGATATCGCGGCGGCGAAAGTGCTCGCGAATGAGGCTGCTGTCCGTAATGCCCGTGACGCTGTGCAGTTGCACGGGGGCTTGGGTTTCACCTGGGACGCGGACGTTCATCTGCACCTCAAGCGCGCCTGGCTCAGGGCCGAACAGTGGGGGCGGACGGCGCAGGCGGAGGAAGAGCTCGCCGCGGAGCTCCCCTGCGATTCGCAAGGTTGTGTGTAATCGGTGTGGGTGAAATGCCTGCCTTGTCGAGCAGGGTGATCACGCTGCGTCGATATCGAGTTGTGTTCTTCGCGTAACTCGTCACTGTGCGGAGTTGTGTCCCGACTCGGGTACTCTCCCAGGGGTGCGAGTGGTTGAGATGCGCAATAAAGCCGGTGTTGCCGAAGTGGTGGCGCCGGGTGCGGAAATGTCCGTCACTCGCGTGGAGCGGAGGGGCAGGAAGCTCCGATGTTCGACTCCCCGCAGCGCGCGTCGCACAGTATGCAGCACGCATACTCCTTTGCGCCGGAATATGCCCGAAGCGCTTGTTGGGGTAACTGTACGTCAACCATGCTGTCTCGACCGGGCGTCACGTTCCGTGATGCCCGCGAGACGCGAGGCGTTGTGTCCGCCGGTTCGGATGGTGTGAGCGGTGCAGGTGCTTCAAATGCAGATGGAGGTCCGGGCCGATCCCGCGGAGGTGGGGCGGGCCCGTAGGTGGGCGCGGTCGCGCCTGGCCGGGTCGGGGATAGGGGTGGACGAGCCCCTGGCCGAGACGCTCATCCTGCTGATCTCGGAACTGGTCACCAACGCCGTGGTGCACACGGGGTGCCCGGCGGTGCTGCGGATGCTCTTCCCCGGCGCCGGCTCCGGAGCGGTGACCGGCGGCCCCGCGGGGACCGTGCGGGTCGAGGTGGCCGACATCAGCGCCCGTCCGCCGCGGCAGCGGCACGCCCGGGGCGACGAGACCGGCGGACGCGGTCTGGAGCTCGTGGACGGCCTGGCCGACCGCTGGGGTTGGCAGCCGGAGGGCGCGGGCAAGCGCATCTGGTGCGAGGTCGACCGGGGTGGTCCGGTCTGGACTGGTGCTTTTGAGCCACAACACGCCGCGACAAATAGGGCGTAGTCGACAAAGTCCAGACCAGGTGTTGACGTGAAGTGTTCACGTGATCACCCTTGGATGCAGCGATTCGTAGCGAGGGGACGTCGAGAGGCCCGCCGCAGTCGGGCTGCCTTGGCGAGTGCGGGTCGCGGTCCGGCGCGTCACCAGGGCTCAGGCGCCGGAGCTGGGCGGCGGCGTACGGTGCCGTGCTCGGGGTGCGCATCTGTGCGCTGCCGTCCCGCCCGTCTCCTCGGGTCCCCTTCCCGCATGCGGTCGCTCAGAGGACGGCCACCGGTGCGACCGGCGCGCCCACCCCGCCGACGAACGGCTCCGGCGGGGCGGCCAGCAGGAACGCGTAGCGCCGCTCTTCCGCGCACGCTTGCGACAGTTCCTCCAGGTTCCAGTTCTGCCCCTGCGGCATTCCCATCTCCACCAGATGGAGCGCGTGCACCGGCAGCCACAGATTCTCGATCTCCGGTGGGAAGACCTCGAAGGTCAGGGTGTCGTTGGCGACGGCGGCGACGTCGTGCGCGTGGAACCACTCCGGGGTACGGATCGAAAGCCCGGGCGAGGGATAGGCGTACGCCTCCTTGTCGCCCGTCAGGTATCGCTGGACCTGGCCGGTCCGGACAAGCACGATGTCACCGGCCCGGACCCTGACTCCGGCCAACTCCTCGGCCGCGTCGAGATCCTGCGGCGTGACGGCCTGGCCGGCGTCGAGCCGGTCCACCCCCCTGGCGCGGGCGACGTCGAGCAGTACGCCGCGCGAGAGGACGGGCCCGGCCTTCTCGACGCCGTGGAATACGGCACGGTCGTGTGCCGTGACCGAGGACGCCGGGCGCCCGTTGTAGAGCCGGCCGCCGTATGACACGTGTGCGAGCCCGTCCCAGTGAGTGGCGGCCTGAAGCCCCATGGTCACCGCGTCGTCGCTGGTGGCCACTGTGCCGGGGCCGAACAGTTCCGCGTTGACCGCCACCATGGTGTGCAGCGGATTGACCCTGCCGGGAATGAGGCCCGTCTGGACACCGTCCTGTCGCAGGGGCAGCGCCAGGGGCAGGCGTCGGCCGCTCGTCACGGTCCGCGCCGCCTCGCGCACGACCTCCTCGGTGATGAGGTTGAGGGTCCCGATCTCGTCCGCCTCGCCCCAGCGCCCCCAGTTGTTGACCCGCTTGGCGATGTCGTGGAACTCGGTCGGCAGCGTCATGGGCCCCTCCCCGGTCTTGTCTTCGGACCCGCCCTCCCCAAAAATCTAACGAACCGTCAGAAGATGCGGGAAGGGGTTCGCCGTGGGGAACTTCCTGGCAGGCAAGGTGGTGGCCGTCACCGGTGCCGGCCGAGGCATCGGCAGGGCGGTGGCCCTGGCCTGCGCCGCCGAGGGCGCCCAGGTCGTCGTCAACGACTACGGCGTCTCCGTCGCGGGCGACGAACCCACGAGCGAGGTCGCCGCCTCCGTGGTCAAGGAGATCGAGGCGGCGGGCGGCCAGGCCGTCGCCGTCGCGGACGACGTGTCGACGATGGCCGGCGGCCGGCGCGTCGTCGACACGGCCCTGGCCCGGTACGGACGTCTCGACGGCGCCGTGTGCGTCGCGGGCATCCTGCGGGCCCGCATGCTCTTCAACATGTCCGAGGAGGAATGGGACCCCGTCGTCGCCACCCATCTGAAGGGCACGTTCACCGTCTTCCGCGCCGCCTCGGCCGTGATGCGCCGACAGCGCTCCGGCGCGCTCATCGGCTTCACCAGCGGCAACCACCAGGGCAGCGTCTCCCAGGCCAACTACGCGGCCGCCAAGGGCGGCGTCATCTCCCTCGTCCGCAGCGCCGCCCTCGGCCTGCACAAATACGGGGTCACCGCCAACTGTGTCGCCCCCGTGGCCCGCACCCGCATGTCCGCCGATGTCCCCATGGAACTCACCGAGATCGGCGAACCCCAGGACGTCGCGCCCATGGTCGTGTACCTCCTGAGCGACCGGGCGCGCGAGGCGGACATCACCGGTCAGGTCTACACCGTGGCCGGCCCCAAGATCGCGGTCTGGGCACAGCCGCGCGAACTCCGCGCCGCCTACGCGGAAGAGGCCTGGACCCCCGGGCGCATCGCCGCGTTCCTTCCCGGGACGGTCGGCACCGACCCCATGCCGCTGCTGGAACGGCTGACCGACATGGCCCGGGCTGCCGCCACCGGCGCCCGGCCCAACGCCTAGGAGCGGGAGCAGGCCATGGACTTCGCCTTCGCCCCCCGCGACGAGGCGCTCCGGGAGGAGGCGCGCGCCTGGCTGGCCGCGCACCTCCCCGCCACCGGGGACAACGCCCCCGACCGGGACGTGGCCCGGGACCGGGAGCGTGCCTGGGAGCGGGAGCTCGGCAGTGGCGGCTGGATCGGCCTCGGCTGGACCCCTGCCCGGGGCACCTACGGCAACCGCACCGCCACCCCGGCCGGGCAGGTCGTCTGGGCCGAGGAGTACGCCCGCGCCCAGGCGCCGGCCCGGCTCGGCCACATGGGAGAAAACCTCCTCGCGCCCACCCTCCTCGCCCACGGCACCGATGCCCAGTGCGCCCGCTTCCTCCCCGGCATCGCCCGCGGCGAGGAGCTCTGGTGCCAGGGCTACAGCGAACCCGGCGCGGGCTCGGACCTCGCCGCCCTGCGCACCACCGCCGTGCGTGCCGACGGCGGCCGCACCTACCGGATCACCGGCCAGAAGACCTGGACCTCGCTCGCCCACCAGGCGGACTGGTGCTTCCTCCTCGCCCGCACCGCCGAGGGATCGCACCGCCACCACGGGCTGTCCCTCCTCCTCGTCCCCCTGGACCAGCCCGGCCGCGTCGAGGTCCGGCCGATCCGCCAGATGACCGGGGCCGCCGACTTCAACGAGGTGTTCTTCGACGGGGCCCGGGCCGACGCCGAGCACCTCGTCGGCGCCGAGGGCGACGGCTGGCGGGTCGCCATGGGCCTCCTGGCCCGCGAGCGCGGGGTGGCCACGCTTGTCCAGCAGATCGGCTTCGCCGCCGAACTGGGCGAGGTCCTCCGGCAGGCGATCAGGACCGGCGCCGCAGAGGAGCCGGTGGTGCGCGACCGGCTCGTACGGCAGTGGGCCCAGCTGCAGACCATGCGCTGGAACGCGCTGCGCACCCTGGGGGCGGCGGACGACCCGGGCGCGCCCAGCGTCGCCAAGCTGCTGTGGGGCGGCTGGCACCAGCGGCTCGGCGACCTGGCGATGCGGGTACGGGGCGCGGCGGCCGCCCTCGGGCCGGTCGACTGGCATGCCGACAAGCCCTACGAACTCGACGCCCAGCAGCGCCGGTTCCTCTTCTCCCGCGCCGACACCATCTACGGCGGGTCGGACGAGATCCAGCGCACGATCATCGCCGAGCGCGTCCTCGGCCTGCCGAAGGAGCCTCGGCCATGACGGCGTACGGGCACTGGATCGACGGCGCCTGGCGGGCGCCGCAACAAGGGCACTATCCAGTTGTCAATCCGGCGACCGAGGAGGTCGTCGGGGAGGCACCGGAGGCGACTCCCGCCGAAGTCGCCGCCGCGGTGACCGCCGCGCGGGCCGCACGTGACGGCTGGTCCCGTACCGATCCGCGCACGCGCGCGGCCGTCCTGGACCGGATGGCGGATCTGATCGTCGAACACTCGGAGGAGCTCCTGCCCCTCCTCCAGGCCGAGACCGGCGCGACGACACGCGTCACCTCGACCGTGCAACTGCCCGTCGCCGTGGAACGGTTCCGGCGCTACGCGCGGGGCGCGCTCGAGCCGGACGTCGTCCCGCTCGCACCGAAGCCCGTGCCGACCGGTCCGCTGGCCCCCGGGGGCCTGATCGGCGCGGTCGCGCTCCGGCGCCCCGTGGGCGTCGTCGCCTGCATCACCTCCTACAACTTCCCGGTCGTCAATCTCGCGGGCAAGGTCGCCCCGGCCCTGGCCATGGGCAATACGGTCGTCGCCAAGCCCGCCCCGCAGGACCCGCTGAGCTGCCTCGAACTCGGCCCGGTCTTCCGGGAGGCCGGCCTCCCGGACGGGGTGTTCAACGTCGTCACCGGATCGGGCCCCGGCGCCGGCGAGGCGCTCGTGTCCCACCCCGGCGTCGACATGGTCAGCTTCACCGGCTCCACCGCCGTGGGGAAGAAGATCGCCGAGTCCGCTGGGAGGTCGATGCGGCGCGTCCTCATGGAGCTCGGTGGCAAAGGCGCGGCCATCGTCCTGGGGGATGCCGACGAAAAGACGCTCGCGTCGGCGATCGGGGCGGTCGGTTCGGTCTGGTCCTTCCACAGCGGGCAGGTCTGCACGGCACCGACCCGCGTACTCGTCCAACGCTCGTTGTACGAACGGGTCGTCACCGGTCTCCAACGTTACGCTGAGTCACTGACAATCGGAAGCCCTGTGGATAACTCCACGGTCGTCGGCCCCCTGATCTCCGCCGCACAACGCGACCGGGTCGAGGCCTACGTCGCCGGGGCCCGCGATCAAGGTGCCCGCATCGTCACCGGCGGCACCCGCCCCGGCCTGCGCCCCGGCTTCTACGCCGCGCCCACCCTCATCGCCGACGCCACCCCCGCCATGGCCGTCGCCCGCGAGGAGATCTTCGGTCCCGTCGTCGTCGCCCTCCCCTTCGACTCGGAGGACGAGGCGGTCCGCATCGCCAACGACACCCCGTACGGGCTCTACGACTACGTCTTCAGCGCCGACACCGCCCGCGCCTGGACCGTCGCCGCCCGGCTGCACAGCGGCAACATCGGCATCAACACCGTTCAACGGCACCCCGACACGCCCTTCGGCGGCTTCAAGGAGAGCGGTGTCGGCCGCGACGGCGGCTCCTTCGCCCTGCACGCGTACAGCGAACTCCAGTCGGTCGTCTGGCCGTCCTGAACCCACCCCGGGAGCGCGCCACGCTCCATCGATCGGGTCCCCGGACCCACCGAGAGGACGGTCGGCCATGCGAGGCGTCATCTTCGACGGCGAACGGTCGGTGGTCGTCGACGACCTGGGGGTCCGCGCACCCGGACCGGGGGAGGTCCTGGTCGCGGTGGCCGCCGCCGGCCTCTGCCACAGCGACCTCTCCGTCATCGACGGCACCATCCCGCACCCCGTTCCCGTCGTGCTCGGCCACGAGGGAGCGGGCGTCGTCGAAGCGGTCGGGCCCGGCGTCACCCATGTCACGCCCGGTGATCACGTCGCCCTGTCCACCCTCGCCGGCTGCGGCACCTGTACCGACTGCGACCGCGGCCGGCCGACCATGTGCCGCGCCGCCATCGGCCGCCCGGCACGCCCCTTCTCGCGGGACGGTCGCCCGCTGTACCACTTCGCCTCCTGCTCGGCCTTCGCCGAGCGCACGGTCGTCCAGGCCGTCCAGGCCGTCCGGATACCCGAGGACATTCCGCTCACCTCCGCCGCGCTCCTCGGCTGCGGCGTCGTCACCGGCGTCGGCGCCGTGCTGAACCGGGCGGATGTCCGCCCGGGCGAATCCGTCCTCGTCCTCGGAGCGGGCGGCATCGGGCTCAACGTCCTGCAGGGCGCCCGCCTCGCCGGCGCCGGCGTGATCGTCGCCGTCGACGCCAACCCGGCGAAGGAGCGATTGGCCCGGCAGTTCGGTGCGACGCACTTCGTCGACGCCTCGGCGACACCCGACACCTCCGCCGCCGTGCGCGCGATCCTGCCCGACGGCGCCGACCACGCCTTCGAGTGTGTGGGCGACGTCCGTCTCGTCCGGCAGGCGATCGACCTGCTCGGCCGGCACGGCCAGGCGGTCCTGCTCGGCGTGCCGCCCGCCGACGCCGAGGCGTCGTTCCGCGTCGCCTCCCTCTACCTCGACAAGTCGATCCTGGGCTGCCGCTACGGCTCCGCACGGCCGCAGCACGACATCGCGCTCTACGCCCGGCTCTACCGCGACGGACGGCTGCTGCTCGACGAACTGGTCACCGACGTCTATCCGGCCGAGCAGTTCGCGCGGGCAGTGGACGACATGCGGCACGCGCGCGTGGCGCGGGCCGTACTCACCTTTCCCAAATGATCAATCCGGCCCGCCGCCTCTCCGGCCGGTACCCCATGGAGCGAGTGCGATCCCCGCGCGGTCTCGCCCCGCCAGCAAAGCAACCTCCCGGCCTCCGGGGGAATCTTTCTGGGAGATAGGGGGCTGATATGACACAGCAGGCTGAGCCACACGCGATAGCCAACGACGCGGCGACGGGCGCCGCGTCCGGGGCGACTCCCGAGGAGACGAAGCGGACGGCGCATGCGGACGGTTTCGGTGCCGCGTTCTGCGCGTCAATGGCCGCGCTGTGTGCGGAGATCGTCATCGCGGGAACGGCCGGCGTGCTCGTACTGCTGTCCCGTGAGCACGACGGGCTGCCGAGGAACCCGGTCCTGATCGCCGTCGTGGCGCTCGGCGCCCTGCTCCTCACCATGCTGCTCAGCGGCTTCGTCACCGCCCTCACGGTGATGCCCGCCCTGCGCCTCGCCGGGCGGGCCGCCCGGTGGCGCGACCGGGACGAGGGCCCGCTCTGGACGCTCGCCGCCGTGCCGGCCGTGGCCGCCGCCGCCGTGCTGGTCTTCGGTGCCGTCGCCGCACTCGGCAGTCTGGCCTTCGCACCGCCTCTCACGTACGCCGTCTGGTGGGCGGCCCTGTCGGTCGTTCTGCTGCCGGCCGGGCTGATCG
>NZ_JBFAPH010000216.1:0-11119 GCF_040675635.1 Streptomyces sp. NPDC049577 | reverse complement strand
CAAGGCCGGTGACGGGCTCATCGCCCAGTACACCGGTGTGAAGTGGGAGGACGGCGATGGGCGGGACGCTGCTCGACCCCGAGCAGGCCGGGCCGGACGACGTGGTGCTCTGCTGGGAGGGCCGCGAAGTCGTGGCCGTACGGCTGCCGCATCTGTCCGCCTCGCTGGACGGCATCCTCGCGGACCTGGAGCGCCGGCACGGCAAACCGCTCGCCGAACTGGACCGCAAGACCAAACAACGCGTCGTGCGCAACCTGGAGACGCGCGGCGCCTTCTCCCTCCGGCACGGCGTCGAAACGGTGGCCGCCGCGCTCGGCGTCAGCCGCTTCACCATTTACAACTACCTCAACCGGGAATCGTCGGCGGCGCGGACCGCCGAGCCCGGTGAGCCCCTGTGACCGGTGCGCCGGCCGGACCCCGGGCAGAGTTCAACAAACTGTTGACGCGGGGCCCCGCAGGGGGTTGGCTATGCGCAGCTCGTCCGAGCGCAGCGACAAGCGCCACGGAGGTTGCCGTGTCTGCGAGTTCGACGCCGGGGCTCACCCGGTTCAACGCGGCCGGGGAGGATGACGCCCGGGCCGCGCTGCACGAGGTCTGCGCGAGTGCCGCGTGGGGCGAGGAGATCCTCGCGGGGCGTCCGTACCGCGATGCCGAGTCCCTGCTGGCGGCCGCGGAGGCCGCCACGGAACGGCTCGGCCCGGACGATCTGGCCGAGGCCATGGCCGGGCACCCGCCCATCGGCCGGCCGCAACCGGGGGACGAGACGTCCGCCCGCGAGCAGCGCGGCATGGCGGACGCCTCCGCCGCGCTCACGGCGGAGATGCGCGAACTCAACCTGGCCTACCAGGAGAAGTTCGGGCACGTCTTCCTCATCTGCGCCACCGGCCTCACCGCCGGACAGCTGCGTGACGCGATCCGCCACCGCATCGGCGAACCGCCCGACCGCGAACGCACGACCGCACGACGCGAACTCGCGAAGATCAACCGGATCCGGCTGGCCCGGCTCCTCGAACAACCGGGTCCGGTCTCCGTCTCCACGCACGTCCTGGACACCGGCGCCGGCCGCCCCGCCCCGGGCATCGCCGTGAGCCTGTCGGTCCGGGAGAAGGGCGGCGCGGACTGGCGGCCGCACGCCGCCTCCGCGACGGACGCGGACGGCCGCTGCGTCTTCCCCCCGCTGCCGCGGGCGGAGCCCGGCACCCGCGCCCGGCTGGTGTTCGAGACCACAGGGCACCCGTCCGCCACCGGGGAAACGTTCTTTCCCGAGGTCACCGTCACCTTCGCCGTCACACCCGGCGAGCACTACCACGTACCGCTGCTGCTCAGTCCGTTCGGCTACTCCGTATACCGAGGGAGCTAGCAAGCCCATGACCGACGATCGCCCCGGACCGGCCGTGCTCGGCCAGAACCAGTACGGCAAGGCGGAGAACCGCGTCGTACGGATCACTCGCGACGGCGCCACCCACCACATCAAGGACCTCAACGTCTCCGTCTCCCTCACCGGGGACATGGAGGACGTCCACCTCACCGGCTCCAACGCCAACGTCCTGACCACCGACGCCACCAAGAACACCGTCTTCGCCTTCGCCAAGGAGCACGGCGTCGACTCCGCCGAGGAGTTCGGCATCCATCTGGCCCGGCACTTCGTGACCAGCCAGGACGCCATCCGCACCGCCCGGATCCGCATCGAGGAGTACGCCTGGGAGCGCATCGAGGCCCCGGGCGCCGGGGAGGCGAAGCACTCCTTCGTGCGCAAGAACCAGGAGATACGCACCGCGCAGATCGGCTACGACGGCCATCGCTGGCAGATCGTCTCCGGACTCAAGGACCTCACCGTCCTCAACTCCACCGCCTCCGAGTTCCACGGCTACGTCAAGGACCGCTACACCACGCTCCCCGAGACCCGCGACCGCATCCTCGCCACCCAGGTCCACGCCCGCTGGCGCTACGGCTGGACGGACGAGGCGACCCCCATGCCGCCCTGGGACCTCGCCTACGAGCACACCCGCCGGCACCTGCTGCACGCCTTCGCCGAGACCTACTCCCTCTCGCTCCAGCAGACGCTCTACCAGATGGGCGCGCGCGTCATCGAACAGCTGCCGGAGATCGACGAGATACGCCTCTCCCTCCCCAACCGCCACCACTTCCTCGTCGACCTCGAACCGTTCGGGCTGAAGAACGACAACGAGGTCTACTTCGCGGCCGACCGCCCGTACGGCCTCATCGAGGCGACCATCCTGCGCGACGGAGCCGAACCCGCCATCCCGGTGGACATGACGAACCTTCCCTGACGCCCGGAGGAACCACCGTGGCAGCGACCCCCCACCGCATCGTCATCGAGAACTGCGCCATCGCGACCGTGGACGCGCACGACACCGAGTACGCCTCCGGACACATCGTCGTCACCGGCAACCGCATCGAGTCCCTCGGACCCGGCCCCGCGCCACGGGACCTCCCGGACGTCGCGCGCCGCGTCGACGGCGGCGGGCACCTCGCCACACCGGGCCTGGTCAACACCCACCACCACTTCTACCAGTGGCTCACACGCGGCCTCGCACAGAACGCCGGCCTCTTCGACTGGCTCGTCGCCCTCTACCCCACCTGGGCGCGCATCGACGAGCCGATGGTCCACGAGGCCGCGCGCGCCTCCCTCGCGATGATGGCGCGCGGGGGAGTCACCACCGCCATGGACCACCACTACGTCTTCCCCCGGGGCTGCGGCGACCTGCTCGGCGCGGAGATCCGGGCCGCCCGCGAACTGGGCGTGCGCTTCCACGCCGCGCGCGGCTCGATGGACCTCGGCACGTCCGACGGCGGGCTGCCGCCCGACTTCGCCGTCGAGCCGACCGAGGACGCCCTGGCCGCCACCGAAGAGGCGATCGACACCCACCACGACCCCTCGCCCGACGCGATGCTGCGCATCGCCGTCGCGCCCTGCTCGCCGTTCTCCGTCTCCACCCGTCTGCTGCGCGAGGCCGCCGCGCTCGCCCGCCGCAAGGGCGTCCGGCTGCACACGCACGGCTCGGAGACCAGGGAGGAAGAACACTTCTGCAAGGAGCGGTTCGGCATGGGGCCCACCGACTACTTCGAGTCCACCGACTGGCTCGGCGACGACGTGTGGATGGCCCACTGCGTCCACATGAACGACGCCGACATCGCCGCCTTCGCCCGCACCGGCACGGGCGTCGCGCACTGCCCGTCCTCCAACGCGCGCCTGGCCGCCGGCACGGCGCCCGTGCCCGCGCTGCTGCGCGCGGGCGTCCCGGTGGGCCTCGGCGTCGACGGCACGGCCTCCAACGAGTCCGGCGAGCTGCACACCGAGCTGCGCAACACCCTGCTGGTGCACCGTCTCGCCGGCGGCGAGAAGGCCATGGACGTCCGCCGGGCGCTGCGGCTCGGCACCCACGGCGGCGCGCGCGTGCTCGGGCGCGCCGGGGAGACCGGCTCGCTGGAGCCCGGCAAGCTCGCCGACCTGGTGCTCTGGAAGCTCGACGGCCTCGGGCACTCCACCATCGCCGACCCGGTGGCCGCCCTCGTCCTGGGCCCGCCCGCGCCGGTCACGCTGTCGCTGGTCGACGGGCGCCCGGTCGTCGAACACGGCCGTCTGCTGACCGCCGACGAGGACGACATAGCCCGCCGCGCCCGGGACCAGTCCCGCCGCCTGGCCCGCATCGCGGCGGGCTGACGGGCCACCGGCCCGCACTCGAAGAGCTCGGCCGAGGGGGACGGCCCTCGGCCGGGACCCGGTGGTCCCTGGGCGGGGCCCACCGGGCCACGCCGGCCGGGGGCGCGCGGACAGCCTCTCGCCCGTGCCCCCCGGCCGGTACGCCGAACACCATGAGGGAGGTCCCGCATGGCCCCGGAAGCACACGCAGTGGACCAGGTGCCCCGCCCCGGCCGGCTGCTCGCCGGCGGGCTCCAGCACGTCGCCGCCGGCTACGCCGGTGTCGTGGCGCCCCCGCTGGTCGTGGGCGCGGCTGTCGGACTGTCCCCGTCCGACCTCACCTTCCTCGTCGGGGCCGGCCTGTTCACGGCCGGCGTCGCGACGCTGCTCCAGACCATCGGGTTCTGGAAGGTGGGGGCGCGGATGCCGTTCGTCAACGGCGTCTCCTTCGCCGGCGTGGCGCCCATGCTGGCCATCGCGGACGCCATGCCCGGCAAGGGGGACGCGCTCCCCGCCGTGTACGGCGGTGTCATGGTGGCCGGGGTGCTGGGCTTCCTGCTCGCGCCGTACTTCGGCCGCCTTGTGCGCTTCTTCCCGCCCGTCGTCAGCGGCACGGTCATCACCCTCATCGGCATGACCCTGCTGCCGGTCGCCTTCGGCTGGATCCAGGGCGGCCATCCCGAGCGGCCCGCGTCCCCCCTGAACCTGGGCCTGGCCGGGGCGACACTGGCGATCGTCCTCGTCCTGCGCCGGGTGCTGCGGGGCTTCGCGCGGCAGATCGCCATCCTGCTCGGACTCGTCGCCGGCACGCTCGTCGCCCTGCCGGCGGGCGCGGTCGACACCACGGCCACCCGGCAGGCGGCCCTCGTCGGTTTCCCGGAGCCCTTCCACTTCGGGCACCCCGTTCTCGCGCTGCCGGCGATCGTTTCCATGTGCGTGCTGATGCTGGTGTGTATGACGGAGAGCACGGCCGACATGCTCGCGCTCGGCCGGATCGTCGGTCGCGAAGCCGATGAGGAGGTCATCGCGGCGGGGCTGCGGGCCGACACGCTCGGCTCCGCCCTCGCGCCGCTCTTCAACGGCTTCGCCAACAGCGCCTTCGCCCAGAACATCGGCCTGGTCGCGCTGACCCGGGTGCGCAGCCGGTACACCGTCGCCGTGTGCGGGCTGACGTTCGTCCTCCTCGGGCTGAGCCCGGCCGTCGCCTCGCTCGTCGCGCTCGTCCCGCAGCCGGTGCTGGGCGGGGCCGGCATCGTGCTCTTCGGGACGGTCGCCGCGAGCGGCGTCAACGTCCTGCGCGAGGCGGGGCTCGACCGGGGCGACAATCTGATCGTCGCCGCCGTCTCGCTCGGCATGGGCATGATCCCCGTCGTCTCCGGGACCTTCTACGACGATCCCGCGATCCCCGCGACCCTCAGGATCATCCTCAACTCCGGCGTCAGCGCAGGATGTCTGACGGCCGTCCTCCTCAACCTCGCCTTCCACCACCTCGGCGGCAAGCGCGTGGCACCCCCGGAAGAAACGCCACGTACGACACAATCTGGGCAAAGTGCTGGTCCGGTGGTGACGCGGAGAGGTGTGCCGGCGTGGAACAGGAAGAAGCGGAGAGGAGGAAGCGCGGCTTCGTCTTCCCCAGCGCGCTGACCGTCCTCGCGGCGGTGACCATCGTCGTCTGGGCCCTCACCTTCGTCATCCCCTCCGGCGCCTACCGGCGTAATCCCGAGGGCAACCCGGTCCAGGGCAGCTACCACCACGAGGCGGCCCCGGGCGACTTCGTCCACCGCCTCGGCGACCTCTTCCTCGCACCCGTCAACGGCCTCTACGGCGTGCGGGACGCCGCGACCGGCCAGGTCGCCCCCGACGCCGCCGGCACGCTGTACGGCAGCGCCGGTGTCTTCCTCTTCGTCCTCGCCATCGGCACGTTCATCACCGTCGTCTTCGCCACCGGCGCCCTGGACCGGGGCATCGAACGCCTCGCCCACCGGCTGCGCGCCCGGGGCGCGCTGCTCATCGCCGGGGTCATGACCGTCTTCTCCCTGCTGGGCACGGTCGAGGGCTTCGCCGAGGAGACGCTGGGCTTCTACGGGCTGCTCGTCCCGCTCATGCTCGCCCTCGGCTACGACCGGATGGTGGCCACCGGCACCATCATCCTCGGCGCGGGCGTCGGCGTCATGGCCTCCACCGTCAACCCCTTCGCCACGGGCGTGGCCTCCTCGGCCGCGAGCATCTCGCTGGGCGACGGCATCGTCCTGCGGTCCGCGATGTGGCTGGTACTCACCGCCGTCGCCATCGGCTACGTGGTGCGGTACGCGCACCGGGTGCGGGAGGAACCCGCCCGCTCCCTGGTCGGCTTCCTCCCCGGGGACCGGGAACTGGCGGCCCAGGCCGCCGAACCGCCGGAGCTCACCGGGCTGCAGAAGGCCGTCCTCGCGACCGTCGCACTCGTCTTCAGCTTCATGATCTTCTCGGTGATCCCGTGGGCGAGCGCCCTCACCGGCCGGGCCGACGCCACACCCTACGGCTGGGAACTCGACTGGTCCTTCGCTCAGTTGGCGGCCCTGTTCATCGTGGCCGCGCTGCTCGTCGGCATCATCGCCCGGCTGGGCGAGCAGCGGCTGAGCGCCACCGTCGTACAGGGCGCGGCCGACTTCATCTCACCCGCCCTGGTGATCGTGCTCGCGCGCGGGGTCACCGTCATCATGAACAACGCGAAGGTCACCGACACCGTGCTGCACTCGATCGAGGGCACGGTGTCCGGGACCTCGGCGGCGGTCTTCGGCGTCCTGGTGTACGTCGTCAACCTGCCGCTGGCCTTCCTGATCCCCTCCACCTCGGGCCACGCGACGCTGGCCATGCCGATCCTCGCGCCGCTGTCCGACTTCGCCCGCGTCTCGCGCGCGGTGACGGTCACCGCCTGGCAGGCGGCCAGCGGCTGGATGAACCTCTGGGTGCCCACCACGGCGGTGGTGGTGGGCGGGGTGTCACTGGCCAAGGTGGGCTACGACCGCTACCTGCGCTTCGTGTGGCCGCTGCTGGCCATCCTGGCGGTACTGATCTGCGGCTTCGTGGCGGTGGGGGCGATCGCGACGTGACGCCCTTCCGGCGGACCGGGGCCGGCGGACCGGGGCCGACGGGCCGGTCGCGGCGGCCGTCGATGCCGCCGGACCGGCGGTGTTCGCGCCGGGCCGCAGTCCGGCGCGGAGCTGCCGGACGTCCCTAGCGCCCCTCCGGCAGGTCATGGCGGACGAGGTCTGCCAACCGGCGGGCCGGCTCCGTCGGACTGGCCGGGTGGACGAGTTCCGTGCGGTGCACCAGGCGGGGCTCCGTCACCCGGACCGCCGGGCCGCCGAGCGTGGTGGCCAGGGGCAAGGGAAGCGCGGCGAGGCCGTGGCCGGCGGCGACCAGGGCGGCGAGGCCGTGCAGGTCGGTTCCGTGGTGGCGGATCCGGGGGCGGAAGCCGTCCGTGCGGCAGACCGCGCGCAGGCGGTCCAGGGGGACCGCCGTGTCGGGAGCGTCGATCCACTGCGCCTCCGTCAGATCCGTCAGCCGCACCGAGCCGCGCCCCGCCAGGGGATGGCCGCCGGGGAAGAGCACCGCCAGCGGCTCCTCGGCCACGGCCAGGGTGGTGGTGGGCCCGAGATCGGGCAGCGGGAGCGGATCGCTGGGGGCGGCGGCGCCGTCGACGAGACCGAGGTCGGCGCGCCCGGTGAGCACCTCCTCGATCACCGCCTCCCGGCCCAGCGTGCGCACCTCGACGTCCAGGGGCCCGGCGGCACCCCGCAACCGGGCCAGGGCCCGCGCGACGGCCGGGCCCAGCGCGGCGGGCGAGCAGGCGAGGGCCAGCCGGGCGCGCCGGACGTGGTGCAGCCGGGCGAGGTCGGCGCGGGCGGCGTCCAGGCGCAGCAGCAGGGCGGGCACGTGCTCCATCAGCCGCTCCCCGGCCGGCGTGGCGGCCACGGGGCGGCGTTCGACCAGCCGGGTGCCCAGATCGGCCTCGAGGGCGGCGATGTGCTGGGAGACCGCTGACTGGGTGTAACCCAGGGCCGAGGCGGCGCCGGAGAACGAACGGTGGTCGAGGACCGCGACGAGAGTGCGCAGCAGATGCGGATCCATGTGCATCAGTATCGCTTATGCGAAGTGCAGTGATCATCGTTGGACGTGATGCGGGGCCGGGCCGCAGGATCGACGTCATGAACCACATCACCGCACGCATCGCCCTCGTCGGCGACCGCTCCGACGCCGTCCGTTCCCACACCCGCATCCCCGGCCTCCTGGAGGCCATGCGGGTGCGCGACGGCCTGGACCTGGACGCCTACTGGATCCCCACCGAGGACGCCGGAGCGGGCATGGACGGATTCGACGCGGTCTGGGTCCTGCCCGGCAGCCCCTACCGCAGTGAGACCGCCGTCCTGGAAGCGATCCGCGCGGCGCGCGAGGGCGGTATCCCCTTCCTGGGCACCTGCGGCGGGTTCCAGCACGCGCTGCTGGAGTTCGCCCGCAACGTCTGCGGCGTGACCCGGGCCGGCCATGCCGAGAACGACCCGGGCGTCGCCGAGGAGGACGCCGTCGTCGTCCCGCTGGCCTGCTCCCTGGTCGGCCACGAGGGCACCGTCAAGGTCGTCCGCGGTTCCCGGGCCGCCCGGCTGCTCGGCGCCGAGCGCACGCAGGCGCGCTACCACTGCAACTACGGCCCCCATCCGCGCCACCTCGGCGTCCTGCGCGAGCACGGCCTGACCTTCACCGGCACCGACGAATCCGGCGACGTCCGCATCGCCGAACTGCCGGGCCACCCCTTCTTCCTGGCGGCCCTCTTCCAGCCGGAGCTGGACGGCGACGGCACCCGCGCCCACCCGCTGATCACCGGACTGGCCACGGCCGCCGTCGACCACGCCCGCACCCGATGAGCGCCCCCACCGGACCGTCCCGGCCGAGCGCCCTGTTCCGCGCGTGGCTGCGCGCGTGCACCGTGCCCGGGGCGCACGCCCGCAGCCCGCTCGCTCCACCGTGCGACGCCGCGATCGGCGCCGCACGTCACGCGGGCGAGATCAGCGGTACCCGTCCCGGAGACGGTCGTAGGCAGGGACCGTGAGGAACTCCGCGAAGTCCTCGTCCAGGGCCACCCGCAGCAGCAGATCGTGGGCCTCCTGCCAGCGCCCCCCGGCGAAGGCCGCCCCGGTCTCCTCGCGGACGGCCGCGAGCTCCTCGTCCGCGATGCGCCGGACCAGCTCGGCCGTCACCTTCTCGCCCGTCTCCAGCACCACCCCGGCGTTGATCCACTGCCAGATCTGGGACCGGGAGATCTCGGCCGTGGCCGCGTCCTCCATCAGGTTGAAGATCGCCACCGCGCCCAGACCGCGCAGCCACGCCTCGATGTAACGGATCCCCACCTGCACGGCGTTGACCAGCCCGGCCCGGGTCGGCCGGGCCTCCAGCGAGTCGACCGCGAGCAGCTGACCGGCCGTCACGCGCACGTCCTCGCGCAGCCGGTCCTTCTGGTGCGGGCGGTCGCCCAGCACCGCGTCGAAGGAGGCCCGGGCGAGGGGGACCAGATCGGGGTGGGCCACCCAGGACCCGTCGAAGCCGTCCCGCGCCTCGCGGTCCTTGTCGGCCCGGACCTTCTCGAACGCCGTCCGGTTGACCTCCGGGTCGCGCCGCGAGGGGATGAAGGCCGCCATGCCCCCGATGGCGTGCGCGCCGCGCTTGTGACAGGTGCGCACGAGGAGTTCGGTGTACGCGCGCATGAACGGGGCGGTCATGGTCACGGCGTTGCGGTCGGGCAGCACGAACCGCTCGCCCGCGTCCCGGAAGTTCTTCACGAGGGAGAAGAGATAGTCCCAGCGGCCGGCGTTGAGGCCGGAGGCGTGGTCGCGCAGCTCGTAGAGGATCTCCTCCATCTCGAACGCGGCCGTGATCGTCTCGATCAGCACGGTGGCGCGCACGGTGCCGTGCGGCAGCCCCAGGTGCTCCTGGGCGAAGACGAACACGTCGTTCCACAGCCGGGCCTCGAGGTGCGACTCGGTCTTGGGCAGGTAGAAGTACGGGCCCTTGCCCAGTTCGAGCAGGCGCCGCGCGTTGTGGAGGAAGTAGAGGCCGAAGTCGACGAGCGCGCCGGGCACGGGCCGGCCGTCGACGGTGAGGTGACGCTCGTCGAGGTGCCAGCCGCGCGGGCGCATGACGACGGTCGCGAGCTCGGCGGCGGGGCGCAGCGCGTACGGCTTGCCCTCGGGTGTCGTGAAGTCGATGCGGCGTGCGTACGCGTCCATCAGGTTGAGCTGGCCGTGGACGACGTTCTCCCAGGTGGGGGAGGAGGCGTCCTCGAAGTCCGCGAGCCACACCCGGGCGCCGGAGTTCAGGGCGTTGACGGTCATCTTCCGGTCGGCGGGCCCGGTGATCTCCACGCGCCGGTCCTCGAGCGCCGGCGGCGCGGGGGCCACGCGCCAGTCGGGGTCGTCGCGGATGTGCGCGGTCTCGGGCAGGAAGTCCAGCCCGCCGGTACGGGCGATCCCGGCGCGGCGCTCGGCGCGCCGGGCGAGCAGCTCGTCCCGGCGGGGCGTGAACCGCCGGTGCAGGGCGGCGAGGAAGGCCAGGGCCTCCTCGGTCAGCACCTCCTCCTGCCGGTCCAGGCGGGGGGCGTCGACGACGGCCAGCGGGGACGGCGCTGGTGTGGGCATGGGGTGTCACTCCTTCGGCCGGCGATTCTGCTCAGTGGAGAATAGTTTTCTCATAGCGGAACTTCAATGGTGTCCCTGAGTGCCACCGGGAGGGGCGCCGGGGGTGAAGTCCCGGTCGAGCAGGGGGAGATCGCCGGGGGCGTCGATGTCGTCCGGCGCGGCGACGTCCCCGCACTCGACGGCGACCAGGGCGCCGGCGTGTTCCCGCAGATAGGCCCGGGCGCCCCGGTCTCCGGCGGCCGAGTGTGCGACGGCGGCCCAGTGCGCGCGCCCGAGCAGGACGGGATGGCCACGGATGCCGCCGTACGCCGCCGTCACCAGATCCGCCCCGGCCCGGTGCGCGGCCAGCACGCGCGCCACCGCCCGCGCACCGATGAACGGCTGGTCGACGAGCGTCACCACGGCGGCATCCGCCCGGGTGCCGGCCAGCGAGGCCAGACCCGCGCGCAGCGACGAGCCCATGCCCTCCCGCCACTGTTCGTTCTCCACGAGGACGACGCCGCCCGGCAGGACGGCGCGGGCCCGGACCTCCGCCGCGCCCGCGCCCAGCACCACCTGCACCAGGCCGCAGCCGCCCTCGAGCAGGGCCGCCACCGCGAGCTCCACCAGCGGCCGGCCGCCGCGCTCCAGCAGCGCCTTGGGCCGCCCGCCGAGCCGCCGCCCGCCCCCCGCCGCGAGGACCAGCCCCGCGGCGGGCCCCACCGGTACGTGTTCCATCGCCCTTGCATAGCGCACGCGGGACCACATGTGCCACGGATGTCTGTTCGTCACCCGAACGTGAACG
>NZ_JBFAPH010000215.1:0-11178 GCF_040675635.1 Streptomyces sp. NPDC049577 | reverse complement strand
GCCCCGCCCGCGGAGTGACGAGCGTGCCGCGCGCCGGCACGGACGTCTCCTGCCACCACGGATCGTGGAACCACGCCTTCTGCCCGAGGTACCAGATCGCCGTCCACTCGCCCTCGCGGCCCGCGACGGCGAACTGCTGGCCGGTGGAGGCGCGCGCGCCCGTGTCGTTGACACCGGTCGTCGAGGGGCTGCCGTCGGGGTGCAACCCGGCGTCCGTCACCAGCGGGGCCGTGTCGTTCGGCGCCGTGTACAGCCGGACCGCGCCCGAGCCGTGCGACGGGCAGGGGGACCCCGGCTTGTCGCAGCCGGTGTACTCGGGCGTGTTGTCCTCGTACTCCGGCCGGATGGTGACCATGCCGCTGTACGGGCCCGCCGTGGCGTGGAAGCCCCGGCCCATCAGCGCGAAGTAGTGCGCCCAGTCCCAGTACGGGCCGGGGTCGGTGTGCATGCCCCGGATCGTGGCCGGCGTGGTACCCGGCACGTTGTCGTGGCCCAGGATGTGCTGCCGGTCCAGCGGGATGTCCAGCTTCTCCGCCAGATAGCGCACCAGCCGCGCGGACGTGCGGTACATCTCCTCCGTGTACCAGGCGTCCGGCCGGGCCAGGAAGCCCTCGTGCTCGACGCCGACCGACGTGGAGTTCACGTACCAGTTCCCCGCGTGCCAGGCCACGTCCTTGGTCGGCACGTGCTGGGCGATGTGGCCGTCCCCGGAACGAACCGTGTAGTTCCAGGAGACGTACGTCGGATCCTTGATCAGCTTGATCGTGGTCTCCCAGGTCGCCTCCGTGTCGTGGATGACGATGTAGTCGACCTTCTGCGAGGCGGGCCGGTCCGCGACGTCGTGGTTGCCGTAGTCGTCGCCCTCCAGCTTCTGGTAGGGGGCCGGGATCGACTCGCAGGCCACCGAGCGCGGGCATTCCGGCCCGTGGGAGCGGTCGTCCTCCTCGCCGGCCGGGGCGCCCTTCAGCCCCAGCCGGCGGATCTGCTCGGTGCGGGGCGCGAGACCGGGCCGCGCGGGCAGGACGACCTCCTGCCGGCCGTCGGTGATCCGCCGCTCGCCGCCGCGCATCACGTCATAGGCGTCGTCGGCGAAGGTGGTGGCCGTGGCGGTGTCCGTCGCCCCGGAGAACGCGGCCACCGCGCCGTACCAGTCGGCGGGGTCGTCGCTCAGCGGCAGGCCGAGTCGTTTCTGCTCGGCGGCGAGCAGGGCGGCGCCGCCCCGCACATTGGCGGAGGTCTTCCCGCGCAGTTCCTCGGGGGACAGCCCGGTGAGCACGGCGGCCCTGCGCAGTGTCCGCAGCCGCTCCGGGAGATCGCCGGGCGCCGGCGCCGGGACGCCCGCCCGCACGGCCGGCAGTGGCCGGGCCGTGTCGCCGCGCGCGTCCTCGCCGGGCTCGCTGTGGTGCGGGGAGGAGGCCAGGGCGGTGGCGGCGTCCGTGAGGTGCATCGGACCGTATCCGCCGGTGACGCTCGGCGCTCCGGCGTGGGCGTCCCAGCGCGACTCAAGATAGGAGACCGCGAGCAGCACGCTCTGCGGCACGTGGTAGTCGGCCGCCGCCCGGGCGAACTCCTGCTGCAGCGAGTGCCGCGCCGAGCCGGCCCGCGGCTGCTCGGCGGTGGCCGTCGGCACGGCCGAGACCGCCGGCAGCAGCAGGGCGGCCGACGCGACGGCGCCGGCCGCCCGTGGTGGAATACGGCGGCTTCTTCGCGGACCTCTGCGGGATACGGGCGCGGGGTCGGGATCGGGTCCTCGCAATGCGGCCTCCTCAGGACGGGCATGCCGTGCGCCGGAGTGTTGATGCGCGATCATTGCCTACGGGAACCGAACTTACCAAGGGCCCTCGCGCAAGCAGACGATCCGTCAATCAGACTGCTGCCGTGGCGTCATACACGTCAACGTCCGCGCCGGGAGTGCCCGGCGCGGACGTTGACGTGTATGTGGTGCGGACGTGGCGGAACCGCCGGCCCTCCCCGCGATGCACCCGCTCCGCGCGTCACCCGCGTGGCGGAGGGGGCGACACGCCGCACAAGTCGGCGGCGCGCGGCGTGTCGCCCTCTTCGTGGCCGGCGGCTCAGCGCGTACCGACCGCGGCCCTGACGGCCCGGCGGGCCAGTGCGCAGTCGTCGTGCAGCCGGCGCAGCAGCAGCCGCTGCTCCTCGCCGGACTCGACGGACCCGGGCGACGGCGGCTCGTGCATGGCGCGCTGAACGGCGGTCTCGTACGTCCGGATCTCCCGGGTGAGCACGAGCATCAGATTGACCAGGAAGGCGTCACGGGAGGTGGGCCCCGCGGCCTGGGCGTGCTGGCTGATCTGACGGCGCGCCACGGGGGCGTCCCCGAGGACGGTCCACAGCGTCGCCAGGTCGTACCCCGGCAGGTACCAGCCGGCGTGGTCCCAGTCGACCAGCACCGGGCCGGCGGGCGAGAGCAGGACGTTCGACAGCAGCGCCTCGCCGTGGCAGAACTGGCCCTGGACGTGCGCCAGCCCGTGGAGCAGCTTCTGCAGGTCACCCATGTCGCGGTCGGTGAGCAGGCCCAGCTCGTGGTAGCGCGCGATGCGCTTGCCGTAGTCGAGCGGCATGTCGAACATGCCGGCCGGCGGCCGCCAGAGGTTGACCCGGCAGATCGCGCCCAGCGCCGCCCGCACGTCCGCGCGGGGCAGGGTGTCCACCGGATGCCGCTGGGCGGCGGCCGGCCGGCCGGGCATCCGCTCGATCACCAGCGTGCAGTTCTCCGGATCGGCGGCGATCAGCCGGGGCACCCGCACCGGTGGACGGTGGCGCACGAACGCCCGATATGTGGCTATTTCGTGCCGGAAGCGCTCGGCCCACGCGGGGGAGTGGTCCAGTAAACACTTGGCCACGGCCGTGCTGCGGCCGGTCGTCCCGACCAGCAGCACCGACCGTCCGCTGCGGCGCAGCACCTGGACGGGGTTGAACTCCGGGCAGATGCGGTGCACCGACGAGATCACCGTGCGCAGCTGCGCGCCCTGGGGGCCGGACAAGTCGATTCTCCCGCTGAGCGGTTGGGCGCCGAGCCCCGGGGCCCTCCGCGCCCGGCCGTTCCCGAAGGCGCCTCCCACGGCGTGGGAGGGGTCGAGATACGGGCCGCTGCCGCTCGGCTGGGGGCGGAGCGGGCGGGGCGGAGCGGACACGGAGGTCGATGCTGCGTACATGAGCGGAACGGATCCCTTCGTGTGCCGGCGAAATGCGACGCGTCCCGGTCCGGGGGGCCGCGACGCTCCCCCGGCCCCCCGGCGCGGGCGGGCACCCTGGGGAATGCCCGCCGCACGCCCCTTCGGACCCCGCTCGCGCGTACGCTTCGGGTGCCGCCGGGGCCCCTCCTGGTGACGGGGCCGGGTGACCGGGGTGGCGCGTTCCTACATCACCAGCCGTCGCGGGTGGCACACCATCTGGCGCACCCTGGCGAACCGTGGCGAATACTCGCGGGCCCGGTCAGGGCCCGGATACCGTCAAGTCAGCCGAGGAACCTGGGGGCTTGACGTGACGAGGGAACCCAACACCCGCCTCGCGGACCTGTTCGGACTGGCCGGCTGGTCCAAGGGGGAGCTCGCGAGACTCGTGAACCGGCAGGCGGCGGTCATGGGCCATCCGCAGCTGGCGACCGACACCTCGCGGGTGCGGCGCTGGATCGACATGGGGGAGTCCCCCCGCGATCCGGTGCCCAAGGTGCTGGCAGCCCTGTTCACCGAGCGCCTCGGTCGTGTCGTGACCATCGAGGACCTCGGGTTCGGCCGGCGCGGGCGCGCAGGCAAGGCGCAGTCCCAGGACGGGCTGCCGTGGGCGCCCGAGCGGACCGCCGCGGTCCTCACCGAATTCACGGGAATGGACCTCATGCTCAACCGACGCGGCTTGGTGGGTGCGGGCGCCGCGCTCGCCGCAGGCTCAGCACTCAGCGGGGCGATGCACGACTGGCTGCACACCGACCCGGTCCTCGCCTCCGACGCCCCCCGACTCGACGACCCGCTGCGCGGCCCGGCCGCGTACGGAGAAACCGCCGGCCTCGACCGCTACGAGGCGGCCCCCGTGGGCTCCACGGAGATCGACGCCCTGGAGCACTCGGTGGAGGTCTTCCGCGCCTGGGACGCCTCCCGGGGCGGCGGGCTCCAGCGGAAGGCCGTGGTGGGCCAGCTCAACGAGGTGGGCGGCATGCTCTCCTACCGCCATCCGGAGCATCTGCAGCGCAGGCTGTGGGGTGTCGCCGCGAACCTCGCGGTGCTCGCCGGCTGGATGTCCCACGACGTCGGCCTGGAGCCGACGGCGCAGAAGTACTTCATCATCGCCGCGCACGCGGCCCGCGAGGGCGGCGACCGGCCCCGGGCGGGGGAGGCGCTCTCCCGGGCCGCCCGCCAGATGGTGCACCTCGGCCGGCCGGACGACGCGCTGGATCTGATGAAGCTCGCCAAGTCCGGCTCCGGCGAGGAGGCCCTGCCCCGCACCCGGGCCATGCTCGCCACCATCGAGGCGTGGGCCCAGGCGTCCACCGGGCGCGGCCAGGCCATGCGGCGCACCCTGGGCGAGGCCGAGGAGCTGTTCGTCTCCGACAAGGGCGACGTGCCCCCGCCCAGCTGGATGCAGATGTTCGACGAGGCGGATCTGCACGGCATGCAGGCCCTGGCCTACCGCACTCTCGCCGATCACGACCCGTCGGCCGCCCCCATCGCGCAGCGCCACGCCCGTCAGGCGATCGAGCTGCGGCAGGGCAACCGCCAGCGTTCGATGATCTTCGACTACATCTCCATGGCGTCCGCGTGCTTCATCGGCAACGACCCGGAGCAGGCGGACACCTTCGCCCGGCTCGCCCTCAACTCGATCGGGGAGACCTCCTCGCACCGCACCTGGGACCGGCTGCGCGAGATGTACCGACTCACGGGGAAGTACGCCGGGTACGGCAGGATCGAGGATCTGCGGGAGGAGATCCAGCGGGCCCTGCCGAAGGGCCCGGGCAAGCCGAGGACCGCCTCCGCGTGAGGGCCGGGTCCCGCCGGCCGGCTAGCCGATCCTGGCGATCAGCACGCAGGCGTCGTCCAGGCGGCCCTCGCCTCCGCACTCCTCCAGCACCGCTCGTACGCACTCCTGGGCGCCCGATGCCGCGGCGAAGCGCGGCGCGAGCTCCGGCAGGCGGCCGGTGTCCGCCAGCCCGTCGGTGTGCAGCAGGAGCACATCGCCGGGCAGGAGCCGTTCCTCGGTCTGCGCGTAGTCCGCGTCGGCCACGGCGCCGAGCGGCATGTCCGGAGTGCCGGCCGGGGGCCGCAGCACGCGCGCCGTCCCGTCGCGGAAGAGCAGGGGAGCGGGTCCGCCGGCCCGGGCCCAGAGCAGGGTGCGGGACCGCGGGTCGTAGCGGCAGCAGACCGCGCTGCCGAGCGCGGGCTGTGCGGAGGTGTCGAGCAGATGGTTGAGCCAGCCCATCAGGGGGCCGGGCTCCGTGCCGGAGACGGCCATGCCGCGCACGGCGCCGACGAGCATGGCCATGCCGGAGGCGGCGGCCACACCGTGCCCGGTGAGACCGCCGACACTCAGCAGGGTGCGCTCGTCGGGCAGGGGCATGGCGTCGAACCAGTCGCCGCCGAGCGGGGAACCGCTGCCGGAGGGGACGTAGTGCCCGGCGACGTCGACCGCGCTCCCGCCGCTGCCGGCGGGGGCGGGCTCACGGGCCGGCGGCCCGGACCGGGCCGCGGCCCGGGGGAGGGCCGGGACGCCGGACGGGCCGGCGGGCGGCAGCCGCAGGGACCCGCGCCACCGTGGCAGCACGGCCTCGTGCAGTTCCGTCGCGACCCGGCGCTCGGTCCGCTCCTGCCGCCGCCGGCGGCGCACCGCGTCATGGGTCTCGTGCACCGCCTGCCGGCTGCGCCGCAGCTCGCTGACGTCCCGCACGACGGCCCAGAGGGAGGCCGTGCAGCCCTCGGCGTCCAGCAAGGGCTCGCCGAGCATGTGCACGGTGCGCACCCTGCCGTCGGGGCGGACGATGCGGAACTCGCCGTCGATCGGCCTGCCGTCCACGAGACAGTCGGTGACCAGCGCGGTCAGCAGCTCCCTGTCCTCCTCGGGCAGCCAGGAGGGGAGCTCGTCGAGGGTGAGCGCGCCGTCCTCGGGGCGGCGGCCGAAGAGCTCGAAGAGCTCGCCGGACCAGGTGACCTCGTCGGTGAGGAGGTTCCACTCGGCGCTGCCGGCGGTGCCCGCGGCCGCGTCCGGGTCCGGCCCGGCTGTGACCACGGGCGCCGGCGGGGCGTCGGGCGGCGCCGGTTCCGGCTCGGGGGACAGGCCGTCGCGGAGCAGGCCCAGCTGCTCGTGCAGCCCGTCGGCGTGCCGTACGGCCAGCTCGCACAGGGCGCGCTGCCAGCGCGTGCCCGGGTCGTCCCAGCGCTCGGCCTCCGCCGCCGCCTCGCGGCGTACCGCGTCGAGGTCGCCCCGGAGCCGCCGTGTCCGCGAGATGAGCGTGTCGACCGTGCCCGGCTGGGGCGGCTCGGTTGCGGAAGGCTCCGCGGAGAGGGGGGACGGCATCACGACTCCGATGACAGGCACGGCGCGGTCGGCCGGGAAGGCCCGGGACGGTCGAGCGGACTGCTGTCACGACTGTCGCACAGGGAGCGACGGTCCGTGAGCGATTTGGCAATACCCGATGCGGTGGTGCCCTCCGCATATGCCATGGGTCGCCCCGGCGCCCGTGTCCCGATTTCACCCCGTCAAGATCATGACATGTCCGGCGCAACTTGCCGGAACGTGATCCTCCGGTAGGCTGCGGGCGCCCGGACGACGGCCAAGCCGGGGGAAGTCCCCACAGTTCACCAGGCATGGCGCGGGTGGACACCGGCAAGAATGGCCTCCGTAAGGAAATCCCGTTGCCAGCCGACTCCCCGCACCGGATGCTGACCCCATGTTCGATCCAGACATAGCGCCCAGCGGCACCCTGCTCGGCCTCCTCCAGCGAGGCCGCGGCGACGGGACCCTGCATGCCCTCGCGGCGCCGCGCGCCGAGGCGCTCGCGGCGCTGAACCACTGCGTGCTCCGCGACCCGCGGCGCGACTGGCAGGTGGAGAACCGCTCGCTCTACTACGCGCGCCTGTACCTGGACCTCGCCGGCGGCCTCGACGAGATCGAACAGCACCTCTTCCACCCGGACGACCTCCTCGACACCGCCGAGGAGCGCACCGGCCTCGCCCTCGCCGTCCTCGGCCACCTGGCCTCCTACGGCCGCGAGGACGCCCTGCTGCTGCTCCGCCGCTACGCGGCCACCGGTGGGAACTGGGCCTGGGCCCTGGACGAGCTCGCCCTGCGCGACGACGACGACGCCCTCACCGCCCTCGGCGAGCTGGTGCTCGCCCGCTTCCCGCACACCCCCGAGGGCGAGGCCGCGCTCGCCGCCGCCGTGCGCGACGCCTTCGAGCCCCGCCCGTGGCGGCTGTGGGCCGACGACCAGCACGCCCCCGCGACGGCCGCCCGGGTGCGCGCCGCCCGGGAGCAGGGCTCGTTCGACCGCTGGCAGCGCCAGCTGCGCCCCTCCGGGCCCCGGCCCGGCTGGAGCGTCCGTGAGGTCCTCGACTGGGCCCAGCAGGGCCTCGAGGCGCACCCCGTCCAGCTGCGGCACGTGCCCGCGACCCGCTGTCTGACCGCCGTCGCGGGGCCGGAGGACCGCCTGGAGATCATCGAGGCGGCCGCCTTCGGCCCCGAGGCCGCCCGCGCCACCGCCCTGCGCTACCTCGCCGAGCACGACGACCCGCAGGCCCTCGACCTCATCGAGGCGGCCGCCGCCGAGCCGGTCCTGCCGGACGGGGGCGATCTCGTCGCCGAGGCCGCCGTCACCGCCTTCGAGCGCATGCGCGGCACCGCCGCCCTCGACCGGGCCCGGCAGTGGGTCCAGCGCACCGACGGCCTCGGCGACGCGGCCGCCGCCATGCTCGCCCGCCGCGGCGCGCCGTACGACGCCCCGCTCGTCCTCGGCGCCCTGCGCCGGACCGTGCGGACCGGAGGCTGCGACGCCCCGGTCCTGTGGGAGCTCGTCGACGGCGCGGGCCGGCTCGCGATCCACTGCGCCGCCCCCGTGCTGCGCCACGTCTACCGGGAGACCGCCTCCTCCCATCTGCGGGGCCGGGCCGCGCGCGCTCTCGCCGCGACCGACCCGTCCTTCGCCGCCGGCTTCGCCGTCGAGTGCCTGTGGGACTGTGAGGAGAGCACCCGTGAGCTCGCCGCGCACCACGCGACCACGGCCGACACCCGCGTCGTGGAGCAGCTGCGCAGGCTCGCCGCCGACCCGGCCGAGGAGGCCGAGGTGCAGACGGCGGTCCGCAGCCGCTTCGAGCCGGAGGCGCCGACCGTCTGAGCGGAGCGCGCCGGGGCGGTGCGGAGTGCGCCCTGCTGGCCGGATTTCGACTGTGCGGATAATGGAGGCGCACCGCCGCGGGCGGCCGTGGAGCCGCCCTGCCCGGTGCACCGTCAAAAGCTCGAAATGCACCGATAACAGGGGGCGTGGATGAAGCAGGATCAGCAGAACAAGGGACGGTACCGAGGACGCCTGGCCCGCAGGGTGTCCGCCGTCGTCGCCGTGGTGCTGGGTGCCGCCCTGCTGGCCACCCCCGCGTCGGCCGAGACCGCGTCCTCCGCGCGGACCGGCCGGTACGTCACCGCGGCCGCCGGCACCACACAGGCGAACGCGCCGGCCGGCGCCGCCGCTTCGCAGGGGACCGTCCTCGCCGGAGCCGGTGCGGAGCAGGCCGACACCGGTCATGTGACGCTGGCCAAGAGCAAGAAGAAGACGCTCGCCAAGGACAAGAAGAAGAAAAAGAAGAAGAAGAGCTTCCTGAAGAAGCTGGGCGGCTTCCTGATCGTCCTGGTGATCCTGGCGATCCTGTTCGTCGTCGTGGTGATCGTCCTGGTGATCTGGCTCATCCGCCGCGCCGTCCGGCGCCGCAACCACTGAGTCCGTGCCGTTCCGGCCGCCCGTGACACACCGGCGGCCGGAACGCGCGTCAGCTCGTTCGCGCCACCCAGGCCAGCGCGAGCCAGGGGGTGGTGGCCGCCGCCGCGGCGAGGGCCCAGCCCGTGGCCGTCGACGGGAACCCCAGCAGCAGTGGGGTGACGAGGGCCGCGCCGCACAGCAGGAGGAGCGCGGCGGGCAGATGGACCCATGGCTCGAAGCGGCGGGCGCGCCGGACGGCGGCCTCGTTGCGGTGCAGGGCCAGGGCCGTCAGCAGCCCGACGACCGGAGCGAGTAGCCACAGCGCCGGCAGAACGACGATACGGCCGGCGAAGGAGCCGATGTCGTTGTCCGGCACCTGACGGACACCCAGCTCGGGGCGGTCCGGTACGTAGCGCAGTTGCAGGGTGCGTCCCGCCTCCGGCCTGCCGTGCGTGCGCACGCCGTCCAGGGTGACCTGCCGTGCGCCGTCCTGGAAGGGCACGGTCACGACGACCGTGGAGAGGTACGCCTCGGTGTCGTCCACCCCGTCGTCGGCGCGGCGGGGTTCGCCCACGATCCTGCGGACCGGGATCTCGAAGGTCCCGCCGTGTGCCCGGCGCAGCGTGGCGAGCCACCGGCCGTCCGCGCCGTCGGGCCCCACGCCCTGGCAGAGGGCGGCCGCGCTGGTGAAGGCGATGCCGAAGCCGAGCACCCAGGAGAGCAGGTAGGACGAGCGGGCCGGCCACGGCTCGTGGCGCCGGCGCCGGATCCGGCGGCGCAGGGCCGCGCGCCGGCGGGCGCGGGCCACCGCCGAGGCGAGGAGCCAGCCGAGGGCGCAGGCGGCGGTCGCGCAGAGCAACCACAGTTCCTGCCGCTTCGGCGGCAGCTCCCGAAGGGGGAACAGGCCGACCAGTGTCGCGACACCCCCGGTGAACAGGGTCGCCCAGCCCGTGAGCCGCGTTCCCGTCCTCATGCCGTACGTCCCCCCGGACCAGCGAGTTGATCTTGATGTGTCCAGGGTAGTGGGACGCCGGGCGGGGCCGTTCGCGCGGGGTTATTCCAGCGGGGCCAGGAACCGTTCCGGCTGGCAGGCGTCGCACAGCCGGATGTCGCGCGTGGCGAGCTGGACCCGGGCCTCGGCGGTGGTGAGGGTGTCCTCGTCGCCCCTCGGCACCCAGCAGCCCGCGTGGTGCAGTTCCTGCAGCACGCCCCCGGGTTTGCGGTGCAGGGTGATCGGCCAGAGGGCGTCCTCGAAGTCGTGCCGCCGGTCGCCGGTCAGGCGCTGGAGGACGACACCCCGTACCCATTCCCGCGCGGTATGGCCCGCCTCCTGGGCGGCTGCCTCGATGCGGACGAGTTCCTCGTGGGAGAAGAGCTGCTCCATGACGCGGGACAGTAGCAGCGGGCACGGTGCTCACGAGCCGGGTTCGGCGACTTGACCGGCAGTGCTGACCTGCGAGTTGACGGCACGCAGGGGTGATGCGCGGGGCAGACCGCGACAGCTGTCACCTGTCCTTGTGAACTTCGCACGCACGCGGCCCACTTGACGGCGGCGGATCCGTGGTGACGCCGTGGGCGCGTGCCAGCCGCAGCGCGTCGTCCAGCTCGTCCTCCGCGATGGCCGCCGCATAGGCGTCCCCCGCCTGCCGGGCCGCCGCCAGGGAAGCCCGGGCGGCGCGCACTCTCTCCCGCATCGCTTCGGCGAACGCGCTCACCGCAGCCCCTTGGGTGGATCGTCCGACGGTGGCCCGCGTGGTCGTCCACAGGATTGCCCACCTGGTCACGTGAAGAATTCCGCAAGTCCGGGCCGCCGCACAAGGGCCCGGGCCGCCGGGGCCGTGTGGGTGACGGGAAACCGCCTTCGGTGCGTTTGTCACATGATCGTAGGGATGCTTTGTTAGTTTTTCTCCCACTTGATCCCGTGTCCTGTGCGGCTGGGGGTGTGTGGTGGCGATTTCGGCGAGTGCGGCCAGGCTGGCCGCGACCCGTGGACGCTCCCGCGCGAGCAGCCCCGGCGACGGCAGGCATGCCGACCGGCGCACCGGCGGCCCACCGGCCGCGGCCACGGTCCGCGGCGGCGTACCGCCCTTGGGGCCGCCCGCCGGGGCGTCCGGGCGGGAGAGCTACGACTACGCCCGGTTCAGCCGTCTCGCGGGGGAGCTGACGGACCCGCCGGCGGACGCCTACCGGGTGCGCTACCGGCGGCTGCTGGCCCAGGGACCGGGCCGCCGGCCGGGGGTGCGGCTGCTGGTGGCGGCGGCCCC
>NZ_JBFAPH010000214.1:0-11236 GCF_040675635.1 Streptomyces sp. NPDC049577 | reverse complement strand
GCCCAGCCGGACGATCGTCAGGTCGACGAAGTCCGCGGACGGGTCCGGTACCTCGACGGCCTCCTGCAAGCCACTGACGGGCGCCTCGGGGCTCTTCTCCCGCCAGTGGCCGCGTATCTGGTTCATGGTGATGGCCACCAGCCAGGACCGGAAGCTCGCGGGGTCGCGCAGCTCGCCGAGGCCGTTGATGACGCGGAGCATCGTCTCCTGGACGACGTCGTCGACGTCCGCGTGACCGTCCAGCGC
The DNA here is from genome assembly GCF_040675635.1 of Streptomyces sp. NPDC049577. Classification (NCBI taxonomy): domain Bacteria; kingdom Bacillati; phylum Actinomycetota; class Actinomycetes; order Kitasatosporales; family Streptomycetaceae; genus Streptomyces; species Streptomyces sp. NPDC049577. The sequence goes on along the minus strand of NZ_JBFAPH010000214.1, from coordinate 10,990 downwards.
GCGCCCGACGATGTTGTAGACGAGTGGCAGGTACGCGGAGACGAGCTGGTCCTGCGCCGCCGCGTCCCCCGCGCGCGCCGCCTCGATCACGGCCACGTTCTCGCTCTTCACGCTGCGTACCTCTTTCCCCACTGGGCCGGTTCCCCTTGAAGCGACCCGTTCGGTCCGACACCTAGGAGACGGGGAACAGGGCTCCGGATAACAGAAACCTGAGCGAAAAATTTGGCGGTAGTGACGGAGGCGACAGCCGAAACCGGTCAGACCACCAGGAATTCGCTCAAGATCCCGGGCGCCGCCGCCTCCGCGAAGCCGGCCGCCTCGCCGGCCGCCATGTCCCGTATGCGGTATCCGTCCTCTCCGGCGGCCACGGCGGCCGTCACCGTGACGACCCCGGCGCGCCGCGCGAACGGCGTCTGCGTGAACGACCACGCGACGACGCCCGTACGCTCCAGCGCCACCGTCTCGCGCCCGAACGTGCCCGACCGCAGCACCAGCCAGCGGCCCCGCAGCCCGTGACCGAGCGCCCGGTACGCGTCGCGCGCCAGCGCGTACGCGACGGGGGCCGCCAGCAGCGTCCAGCCGGCCGCGCAGTAGAGCAGGACGGGCGTGAGGAGCGCGCCCAGGACGGCGAGCGTCCCCGTCACCGGCAGCACTCCCCACAGCTGCGCCCGCGCCACGCGCCGCCGCAGCGCGGCCCGCGGATGCGGCCGCAGCTCCGCCGCGGCGGCGTCCGGCATCCCGGCCGGCTCCCCCAGGACGCCCGCGCACACGCGCACCGCCTCGGCGCGCGGCGCGGGCGGCAGCACGACGCTGCCGCGCCGGTTCTCCTCACGGTTGCCGAGCCCGCCCGCGACGGCCCGGACGGACGCGCCGCCGCCCAGCCGCAGCAGCAGCGGCTCGCGCAGGGCCACGCCGCGCAGCCGGGCGCGCTCGATGGACACGGCCCGGGTGGTCAGCAGGCCGTGCCGGACGCCGAGGGTGGCCGCGTCGGTCCATTCCAGGCGGTAGCCCCACCAGTTCTCGGCGTAGAGCACCACCGCGCCGACCGTGCCGGTCAGCGCGACGGCCAGCAGGGCGAGCGGCACGGTCAGCCACAGGGCGCTCCTGCCGAACTCCTCGAAGAGCGCGCGCACCGGCCCGATCCGCCAGGGCTGGATGCCGGCCCCGTCGAGCACCCGCCACACCGTGCCCACGGCGATACCCACCCCTCCGAACACCCAGAACGTCAGCGGCGCGTACCGCAGCCACCGCCGGTCGCCCACGGCCAGCACGGGGTCACCGGCATGCCCGGCCTCCGCGCGCGCCAGCAGTTCCGCCCGGAGCCGCTCGGCCTCCCGCCGGGACAGGGCGTCGAGCGACAGCTGCGCACCGCCCCCGCTCGTACCGGCCCGCAGCACGGCCAGTCCCAGCAGCCGCTGGACGGGGTGGGCGGTGAGGTCGACGTTGCGGACGCGGTGCAGCGGGATCGCCCGGACGCGGCGGGTGAACAGGCCCGTGCGCAGCTCGAAGGCGTCCTCGGTGACGCGGAAGCGGGTGCCGCGCCAGGTGAGGAACCCGGCCGCGATGACGCCCGCGAAGACGACGCCGACGACGGCCAGGGTGATCCAGGCACCGGCCGGCGGGTGGCCGCCGGTGGCCAGGGTGGTGAGCCCGAGCGAACCGAGGGGCGCGCCCAGCCAGGCGCAGTGGACGAGGAGGGTGCGGGGGTCGAGCCGGCGCCAGCCGTCATGCCGCGCGGTCGTCCGCGCCGTTGCGCTCGTGCCGGTCATGCGGCGTCCTCCCGCAGGGAGCGGACCACCGTGCCGATGCGTTCGGCCAGCCGGTGCGCATCGGCGTCACAGATCCCCGCGATCCGCACGTCACCCGCGGTGGAGGCGGTCGTGACGGTGACGGTCGCCAGCCCGTACCGGCGTTGCAGCGGCCCCTGCCGGGTGTCGACGGTCTGGACGCGCGAGAGCGGCGCGATCCGCCGCTTCCGCCAGAACCAGCCGCTCTGCGCGTACACGGCGGACTCCCCCAGCTCCCAGGCGTGCACCCGTGCCCGCCACGCCGGCATGGCGAACTGGTAGGCGAGGCCCGGCAGGACGAGCACCACGGCGACGAGCGGCGCGAGCCAGGGCAGCGCGCCCGGGAAGAACAGCGCGGAGAGGACGAGCAGCGCGGCCGCCGTCAGCAGCGCCGGCCCGCTGACGGTGAGCAGCGCCTGCGCGGCCCACCAGCGGCGGGCCCGCGGATCGACGCCGTTGCGCGGCGGCCGCAACCCCGGCTGCGGCTGCGGCGGTTGGCGGTGCTGACGATGGCCGGCCATGACGGATCCCCCAGGACGCTTTCGCAAGTCAGTCGTATGGCAAAACGTGCCGCCACGGTATAGCAATACAATCGACCTGTAAAACCAGGAGGAGCGGAAGGAGACAGCCCGTGCCCAAGCGCGTGGACCACGAGGAGCGGCGCCGCCGCATCGCCGAGGCGCTGTGGCGCATCGCCTCCACGCGCGGTCTCGACGGCGTGAGCCTGCGCGACGTCGCGGCCGAGGCCGGCATCTCGCTCGGCCAGCTCCAGCACTACTTCGCCACCAAGGACGAGATGCTGGTCTTCTCCCTGGACCACATCAGCGAGCTGGCCACCGCGCGGGTGCGCGACCGCATCCTGGCCCTCGCCCACACGCCCTCGGCCCGCGAGATCATCCGCGAGACGATCGCGGAGATGCTGCCCCGCGACGCCAACAGCCGCACGGGGCTGCTCGTCCAGCTCGCGTATTTCGTGCGGGCCGTGCACGACGAGCGTATGGCCCGCCACGCGCAGCAGGGCGTGCCGGCGCTGGCGGGGTTCTTCGCCGACCAGATCCGTGCCGCGATCGAGCGCGGCGAGGTCGCGGCGGACCGCGACCCGCACACCGAGGCGATGCTGCTGATCGCCATGGCGGACGGGCTGAGCGGCTACGCGCTGATGGACGTCTGTTCCGTCGGCGAGGCCCTGCGGCTGGCGGACGCGCAGCTGGAACGGCTGTTCAGCGGGCGGTGAGGCACGGCACGGGTCACCAGTGGCGCGCCCGCAGCGACCCGACGACCGGAATGCCGAGGCCCACCGCGGTGAGCACCGCGAGCACCGTCCACTCCAGGGTGTCCGGCCAACCGAACAACAGGGTGTACGTGGCCGCGACGAACGGCAGGGTCAGCACCGCCCAGCCGACGGCGAACAGCAGCAGATACACCCACCGCAGCCCGGTCACGATCGCCAGCGCCAGCCCGAGCAGGGCCCAGGAACCGGCCAGCCGCCACATCAACGAGGTCTCGCCGGACGTCAGATACGTCTCGGTGTGCCCCCGCACCACCATCCGCACCACACCGCCGCGCCACAGCCGCAGCCCGGCCCTGTCCCCACGCCGCGCGTCCCGGTAGGTGTGCTCACCGACGTCCAGCCACCGGGCCCTTTCCGGCCCGCTGATCCGCACATTGAAGTTGTCGGTGCAGTGCTCCACGCCACCGCTGTCCGTGCTGCAGGACTGAGTGATCTTCTTGTCGGTCACCTGCGCCACGGCCTGCTCGACGCAGTCCGCCCCGCCGGCCGGCCTACCGGCCGGGCACGCGGGAGCGTGCCGGTACACGTCCGTGGCCCAGTACGACTGTTCCACCCAGGAAGGGCACAGCAGCAGCCCCCACACCGCCGCGGCGAGCACCAGCAGCCGCACTCCCCGCCACACCCACACCCCGCGCCCCGCGCGGTGGCGTCTCGGCGCCCCCATCGCCCGGCCCCCTCCCGGACCGTCAACTCCGCCTGAGCACAAGGGTAGAAGGCTTCCCCGGCGGGGAACACCCGGTGGGGAACCCCCGGTGGGGAACAGCGCCGAAGACGGTTCAGCCCCGTCCCGCCCCGCGTCCCGCACGCCCTCGCCGTGGGGCCGCCAGGCCCTCGGACAGTTCGTCGAGGGCGTCCGTCAGCAGTTCGGCCCCCCGGACCGCGACGCCCGTGTCGCCCTCGCGCCGCTGCCACTCGGCCAGCGCCCGGCGCGGGCCGGACCAGTCCGGGCGGGCCCGTTCCCGGATCGCCGCGATCGCGTCCGGCAGGGCGGCGCGCAGGGCGGACGCGAACTCCTCGGCGCCCGGTGACGCAGCGGCCTGCCGGTCCGGCAGATGGGCCTCCATCAGCATGGTGACGCGGCCCATGGTGGCCAGGGCCGCCTCCGCCGCGCGTTCGGCGGAGCGCGACAGGCCGCGGTGGCGCACGGGCTCCTTCCGCGCGCGGGCCGAGGCGTCCTCCCACTCCCGGCGGGCCGCCCTGCTGTCCAGCAGGGCCTCCCTCACGCGCCGGGCCTTGCGCTCGGCAGGGCGGGCGTAGACGGCCAGGACGGCGAGCGCGTACTCCCCGTTGGCACGCAGCCAGCCGGCGAGACGGTCGCGCAGCCGGGGCGTCTCCCAGGCCGGGAAGACCGCGTACGCGGCCATGGCGAGCAGCCCGCCGAGCAGGGTCAGCGCGAGGCGGGCCTGCACGGTCTGCGACCAGCCCTCGCCCGCGATGCCCAGCAGGAAGACGACATACGCCCCGATGCACGCCGACGTCACGCTGTAGCCCGTACGCATCAGCAGGTACAGCAGGCCGATGCACAGCACCGCCAGAGCCGCCGAGACATACACGCCCGGGTGGAGGAAGGCGGTCACCACACCGCCCACGCCGACGCCGACGAGCGTGCCGGCGAACCGGGCGACGCCGCGCTCGTAGGTCCGGGCGAAGTCCGGCCGCATGACCATGACGGACGTCATCGGCGCCCAGTAGCCGTGACCGAGCGGCAGCCCGGCCGCGAGCAGGTAGCCGGCACAGCTCACGGCCGACACGCGCACGGCGTGCCGCGCGATCGGCGAGGACCAGCGCGCCTCGCGCCGCACCGCCCGCAGCGCGACCGGTACGAGCCGCGGCACGCTCGGCCGCAGCAGGTCCCGGCGCTCCTGCTCCGTCGCGGGGCCGGTGGTCCGTACGGGCTCGTCGCTGGCCTCCACGACGTCCCCGAGCAGCGCGATCAGCCGCAGTGCGGACCGGCGGGCCGGGCCGGACAGCAGGGGCCCGGACTCCGGGACCTCCAGCACCGCCATGGCCTCGGGCGGCAGCCGCACCGGCTCGCCCCGGCGGATCGCCCGGGCGACGGCGTCGAGCACGGTCGCGGCCGCGCCCAGCAGATCGCGCACCCGGTCGCGCTCGGGCCCCTCGGCGGGGGCGCCGAGCACGGGATCGGCCAGCGAGGCGAGCACGGGCCGCAGCCGCTCCGCGACCCCGCGCGGTCCGGCGAGCTGGCCGGGCCGGTACCGGGCCTGCCGCCGCGTCAGCTCGGCGGCGTCCCGCGCGTCCATGAGCGGCTGCGGGTCGAAGCGGGCCGTCGGGTCGTGGCGCAGCCGGCGCGCGTAGTCGGCCTCGGCGGCGAGCGCGTCGGCCAGCGCGTCCCGCTGCCGTCCCCAGCGGCGGATGGGCACCAGCACGACGAGCAGCGCCTGCACCAGCCCGCCGAAGACGATCAGCGCGGCGTGGTGCGCCGCGCCGACGACGGACGTCGGCAGCGTGACGGTGACCAGCATGACGGCGATCGTCTGCGTCGCCACCAGCCCCGAGACGGGCCCGACCGCCCAGGCCATGCCGGCCAGCAGCGTCCAGACGGCGAGCAGCGCGACGAAGACGGCGTGGTGGGGGGCGGCGAGATAGCCGAGGAACGTACTGGCCCCGAGCCCCACCGCCACCACGACGGCGAGCGTCACCCGGGGCCGCCAGGTGCGCTGGAACGTGGCCACCCCGGCGGCGAACGCGCCGAAGGCGGACGAGACGGCGAGCTTCGGCGTGCCGAAGGCCAGGAGCAGCCCGACGACGATGGCGACCCCGGCCGCCCCGCGCAGCGCGAGCAGCGGCTCCAGCCGCGTCCGCTCGATGGTCAGCCCGTCGCGCGCGGTCTTCTTGAGCGCGCTGGACCAGGTCATGGGCCTGAGCGTACGGCGTGGGGCCGCCCACCCGGAGCCCGACGTTCCGGATAACGGATGGGCGGGTGGGAGAACCGGGGGTCCGGGGACGGAGCCCCCGGTTTGGGAGAGGGGCGGGACGGGGGAAGAAAACCCCCGTGCTCCCCCACCGGCACCCACAACCCCCCTGTCCCACAGGAGGAGCACATGAAGCGAGCACTCGCCACCCTGACCGCCCTCACCGCCGCCGCGCTCGCCGTGGCCGCGCCGGAGGCGAGCGCCACCCCGCCCATCCCCACCCGCATGGTCGCCCTCGGCGACTCCCTCTCCCGGGGCGTCAACGCCTGTACTGCCGGCCAGTTCTGCGGCTGGAAGTCCTGGTCGACCGGCAGCGACCCGGCCGTGCGCAGTCACTGGTCGCGGATCCACGAGCTCAACCCCGACGTCATCGCGTACAACGACGCCAAGGCCGGCGCCGGCGTCGCGCACCTCGCCGGGACCCAGGTCCGTACCGCCCTCGCGCACGGCGGCATCGACTACGTGACGATCATGATTGGCACGCGAGACGCCTGCGCGCCCACCGAGGCCGGGATGACCTCGGTGGGCGACTTCGAGGGCCGCTTCCGCACGGCCATGAAGGCCCTGCACGCCGGTGCGCCGGAGGCGTCGGTCTTCGTCGCGAGCATCCCGGACCTCAAGCAGGTGTGGGAGCTCGGCAAGGACAACGAGGCCGCGCGGAAGGCGTGGGCCGACGCACCGCTGTGCGGGTCGATGTTCGCGAACCCGGCATCCCGCGCGCCGCAGGACGAGGCGCGCCGCGACCGCGTCCGCGACCGGATCATGGACTACAACGCGGCGCTCGACAAGGTGTGCGCCGAGTTCGCCGGGACCTGCCGCTACGACGGGGACGCGGTCTTCGACCACCGCTTCACGGCCGCCGACATCAGCACCACCGACTTCTTCCACCCCAGCGCGGCGGGCCAGCGGACGCTCGCCGACGTGACGTACGAGGCCGGCTTCGACTGGTGAGCCGGACGGGAACGGGCCCCGCGCGGGGCCCGTTCCCCCTGGCCTCAGCGGTGGCTGGGGAAGCCCAGGTCCACGCCGCCGTCCGCCGGGTCGGGCCAGCGGGTCGTGACGACCTTGCCGCGCGTGTAGAAGTGCACGCCGTCGTTGCCGTAGATGTGGTGGTCGCCGAAGAGGGAGTCCTTCCAGCCACCGAAGGAGTGGTAGCCGACCGGCACGGGGATGGGCACGTTGACGCCCACCATGCCGGCCTCGACCTCCAGCTGGAAGCGGCGGGCGGCCCCGCCGTCGCGGGTGAAGACGGCCGTGCCGTTGCCCCAGGGCGAGGCGTTGATGAGGGCGACGCCCTCCTCGTAGGTCTCGGCGCGCAGCACGCACAGCACCGGGCCGAAGATCTCGTCGCGGTAGGCGTCGGAGTCGACCGGCACCTTGTCGAGCAGGGACAGGCCGATCCAGTGGCCGTCCTCGTAGCCCTCGACGGTGAAGCCGGTGCCGTCGAGGACGACCTCGGCGCCCTGCGCGGCGGCGCCACGTACATAGGCGGCGACCTTGTCGCGGTGGGCACGGGTGATGAGCGGGCCCATCTCGGAGGCGGGGTCGTCACCCGGACCGATCTTGATCTTCTCGGCGCGCTCGCGGATCTTCGCGACGAGCTCGTCGCCGACGGCGCCGACCGCCACGACCGCCGAGATCGCCATGCAGCGCTCGCCGGCCGAGCCGTACGCGGCGGAGACGGCGGCGTCGGCGGCCGCGTCGAGGTCGGCGTCGGGGAGGACGAGCATGTGGTTCTTGGCCCCGCCGAGCGCCTGGACGCGCTTGCCGTTGGCCGAGGCGGTGGCGTGGATGTGGCGGGCGATCGGGGTGGAGCCGACGAAGGAGACGGCCGCGACGTCGGGGTGTTCGAGCAGCCGGTCGACGGCCTCCTTGTCGCCGTGGACGACGTTGAGCACGCCGTCCGGCAGCCCGGCCTCCGCCGCGAGCTCGGCCAGCCGCAGGGCCGCCGACGGGTCCTTCTCGCTCGGCTTGAGGACGAAGGTGTTGCCGCAGGCGATGGCCAGCGGGAACATCCACATCGGCACCATGGCCGGGAAGTTGAAGGGCGTGATGCCCGCGACGACGCCGAGCGGCTGCCGGATCGCGGCGACGTCGACCCGGCTCGCGACCTGGGTGGACAGCTCCCCCTTGAGCTGCGTGGTGATCCCGCACGCCAGCTCGACGATCTCCAGGCCGCGCGCCACCTCGCCGAGCGCGTCGGCGTGCACCTTCCCGTGCTCGGCGGTGATCAGCCGGGCGAGCTCCTCGCGGTGCGCGTCCAGCAGGGCGCGGTAGGCGAAGAGGACGGAGGTGCGGGTGGCCAGCGAGGAGGTGCCCCAGGTGGCGTACGCGGCCTTCGCGGCCGCCACCGCCGCGTCGACCTCCGCCGCCGAGGCGAAGGCGACGTGCCGCGTGACCGCGCCGGTCGCCGGGTCGGTCACCTCCCCGTGCCGGCCGGAGGTGCCCTCGACGGCCTTGCCGTCGATCCAGTGGTGGACGGTCTTCATCGGTCGAGCCTTCCCGGGAGAGGGTGCCTACAGGTGACGGCGGCGGTCGCCCGCCTGGCGTGCGTACTCCGCGCGGGCCTTCACCGCCGCGGGGCGGGTCGCGGTCTCGGCGACGGGAACATCCCACCACGCCTGGGCGGGGGGCGCGCCGGACACTGTGTCGGCTGTTCCGGTCTCCACATAGACACATGTGGGCCGCTCGGCGGCGCGCGCCTCCGCAAGAGCGTCGTGCAGCTCGCCGATGTTCCCGGCGCGCAGCACGGACATGCCGAGTGAGGCCGCGTTGGCGGCGAGGTCGACGGGGAGCGGGTCGCCGGTGTAGGTGCCGTCGGGTGCCCGGAAGCGGTAGTCCGTGCCGAAGCGCTCGGCGCCGACCGCCTCCGAGAGGCCGCCGATGGAGGCGTAGCCGTGGTTCTGCACGAGCACCACCTTGATGTTGATGCCCTCCTGCACGGCGGTGACCAGCTCGGTCGGCATCATCAGATAGGTGCCGTCGCCCACCAGCGCCCACACCTGCCGCTCGGGCGCGGCGAGCGCGACCCCGATGGCCGCCGGGATCTCGTAGCCCATGCAGGAGTAGCCGTACTCGAGGTGGTACTGGCGGCGGGAGCGGGCGCGCCAGAGCTTGTGCAGATCGCCGGGGAGCGAGCCCGCCGCGTTGACGATCACGTCGGTGTCGCCGGCGACGGAGTCCAGGGCGCCGATCACCTGGGCCTGGGTGGGGCGCAGGGAGGCGTCCGCCCCGTCGTACGCGCGCTGCACCTGAGTCTCCCACTCGGCCTTGCCCGCCGTGTACGCGTCGGCGTAGGCGGCCGGGACGCGGTGGCCCGCGAGGCCCTCGGCCAGCGCCTCCAGCCCGGCGCGGGCGTCCGCGACGAGCGGCAGGGCGGCCTGCTTGTGCGCGTCGAAGGCGGCGATGTTGAGGTTGACGAAGCGGACGCCGGGGTCGGCGAAGAGGGTCGCCGAGGCGGTGGTGAAGTCGCTGTAGCGGGTGCCGACGCCGATGACGACGTCGGCCGTGCGCGCCAGGGCGTTGGCCACGGCCGTGCCGGTGTGGCCGATGCCGCCGACGTCCGCCGGGTGGGCGTGGTGCAGCGAGCCCTTGCCGGCCTGGGTGGAGGCGACCGGGATGCCGGTCGCGTCGGCCAGCGCGCGCAGCGCGTCCTCCGCCCCGCTGTGCGCCACCCCGCCCCCGGCGATCAGCAGCGGGCGGCGCGCCGCCCTTACGATCCGTACGGCCTCGGCGAGTTCGGCCGGGTCGGGGGCGGGCCGGCGGACGTGCCAGACGCGGTCGGCGAAGAACTCCTCCGGCCAGTCGAACGCCTCGGTCTGGACGTCCTGCGGCAGGGCGAGGGTGACGGCGCCCGTCTCGACGGGGTCGGCCAGCACCCGCATGGCCTGGAGCGCGGCCGGGATCAGCGCCTCGGGGCGGACGACGCGGTCGAAGTACCGCGACACCGGGCGGAGGCAGTCGTTGACGGAGACGTCCCCCGCGCCGGGGTGTTCGAGCTGCTGGAGGACGGGGTCGGCGGGGCGGGTGGCGAAGGTGTCGCCGGGGAGGAGCAGCACGGGCAGCCGGTTGATCGTGGCGAGGGCGGCGCCGGTGACGAGGTTGGTGGCGCCGGGGCCGATGGAGGTGGTGACGGCGTGCGCGGAGAGCCGGTCCTTCTGCCGCGCGTAGCCCACGGCGGCGTGCACCATGGCCTGCTCGTTGCGGCCCTGGTGGAACGGCATGGCCTCCGGGCCGGACTCCAGCAGGGCCTGACCCACGCCGGCGACGTTGCCGTGCCCGAAGATGCCCCAGCACGCGGCGACCAGCCGGGCCCGGCGCCCGTCGCGCTCGGTGTACTGACGGGCCAGGAACTCGACCAGCGCCTGGGCGACGGTGAGGCGGCGGGTGGTCATGCGGTCCCTCCCGGGTAGAGCGGCAGACGGGGGTCGACGGGCTGGTCCGGCCAGGTGCCGCGGATCCACGCGTGGTCGGGGTGGTCGCGGATGAGCCATTCGCGCTCCGCGCCGGGCCCGGCCATGACGTTCAGGTAGTACATGTCGTGCCCGGGCGCGGCGATCGAGGGGCCGTGCCAGCCGTCCGGGATGAGCACGGTGTCGCCGGTGCGGACCTCGGCGAGGACGTCGGTGCCGGCGGGACGCGACGGGGTCACGCGCTGGTAGCCGTAGCCGGCCTCGCCGGCGATCTCGTAGTAGTAGATCTCCTCCAGCTCCGACTCCTCGCCGGGCCGGTGCTCGTCGTGCTTGTGCGGCGGGTACGACGACCAGTTGCCGCCCGGGGTGAGCACCTCGACGGCGATGAGCCGGTCGCATGCGAACACGCCGGCGGCGGCGAAGTTGTTGACCTGCCGCGAGCAGGAGCCGCGCCCGCGCAGCTCCACCGGCACACCGCTCGCGGGCCCGTACCGGGCGGGCAGCGCCCGCTCGCACCGCGCCCCGGCGAGCGCGAAGCGCCCGCCGGCGGGCGCGGTGAGGGCGGCG
>NZ_JBFAPH010000213.1:0-11237 GCF_040675635.1 Streptomyces sp. NPDC049577 | reverse complement strand
CACGACCAGCGGGCGGCCCGGCGTGGGCCCCGCCGCGCCCGGGGGCACCGCCGCCACCGGCGCCTCGCGGACCGCCTCGTGGGCCGCCTCCGGGACCGCCCCGCGAACCGCCTCCCGGGCCGGCGCGCGGACCGTCCGGGGACCGGCCGTCCAGAACTGGTACCCGGCGACGGCGACGGCCGCCACCAGGACGACCGCCAGCGCGGCCAGCGTCCTCGGTTCGATGCCGCACCGGACCCGCAGCCACACCGGCAGCCGGTCCCCCAGCGCGGTGCGCCAAGAACCCTGCGGGCGGGGCGGGTTGTGCAGATGAGTGGTCATGCGGAGACCGTAGGACCGGCCGCGAAACCCCGCTGATCTTGCTCAATTCCCGTGGAGAACCGGATGGTTGTGGATAACCCCGCCACCCGAAGGAGCGGTTCCGAAGGAGCGATCCCGAAGGAGCGATTCAGCGCGCGGAGACCACCACGCCCACGAGCCCCGGCCCCGTGTGCGCGCCGATGACCGCCCCCACCTCGCTCAGCAGCAGCTCCCCCAGGCCCGGGACGCGCTCCCGCAGGCGGTCCGCGAGCAGGGCCGCGCGGTCCGGGGAGGCGAGGTGGTGGACGGCGATGTCGACGCCGGCGGTGCCGGCCCGGTCGACGGCGATCTCCTCCAGGCGGGCGATGGCGCGGGATGCCGTGCGGACCTTCTCGCGGAGCTCGATGCGGCCGTTCTCCAGTTGCAGCAGGGGTTTGACGGCGAGGGCCGAGCCCAGCAGGGCCCGCGCCGTGCCGATGCGGCCGCCGCGGCGCAGATAGTCGAGGGTGTCCACGTAGAAGTAGGCGGCGGTGCCCTGGGCGCGCTTCTCGGCGGCGGCCACCGCCTCGTCGAGGGTGCCGCCCGATCGCGCGGTCTCCGCGGCGGCCAGGGCGCAGAAGCCGAGGGCCATGGCGACCATGCCGGTGTCGACGACCCGCACCGGCACCGGCGCCTCCCGCGCCGCGAGCACCGCGGCGTCGTAGGTGCCGGAGATCTCGGCCGAGAGGTGCAGGGAGACGATGCCGCTCGCCCCGGCCTCCGCGGCGGCGCGGTAGGCGGCGGCGAAGACCTCGGGGGCGGGCCGGGAGGTGGTCACCGGACGGCGTTTCTGCAGGGCCTGGGCCACCGACCGGGCCGAGATCTCCGTGCCCTCCTCCAGCGCCGCGTCACCGAGGACGACCGTCAGCGGTACGGCCGTGATGCCGTGCCGCTCCATCTCCTGCTGCGGCAGGTAGGCCGTGGAATCGGTGACGATCGCGACGTGGGGGGACATGTCCCGGAGGGTACCCGCCGGGTCGCCTCCACGGCAGTGCGGGCCCGCGCCGGTGATCATTACCGGTCGGTTCCGGAGATCAGCCCGTCTGCTGGGGCTTCCGGGCCTTCTGCCAGGGGAATTCCCGCCGCGTCCAGTCCGCGCGGCCCTCGACGGCGGCCCGCTCGCGCCCGGCCCCGCCCGGCGCGGACTGCTCGGACTGTTCGGACCGCCCGGCCGCCTCCGGAGCCTCCGGAGCCGCCGCCGACCGCGCCTCCGCCGCCGTCGTCCAGTGCCGCAGCGCGCCCGCCTCCATCTCGATCTGGTCGTTCAGGGCCGCCAGGTCGTCGTCCGCGAACCGCCGCGCCCGGTCCCGGGCGGCCCAGCGCAGCGAGTCCGCCGAGTGCCTGATGCGCTCGGTGCGCTCGCGCAGCTCCGGCAGGCACTCGGCCACCCGGGCGCGGTCGGGCTCGGTCTCCAGGCGGCGCAGGTCCTCGTCCAGCTCACGGCCGTGTGCGCTCAGGCGTTCGAAGAGGGACAGGGACTCCGACAGCGTGGGATCCTCGGCCACACCCGCCCGCAGGGCGTCCTGGGTGGCCCGCATCGAGGTGCGCAGGCCGACGCGCAGCTGGGCCACCTCTCCGGCGACCCCCGTCTGGGTGTACTGGCGGGCCTTGAGCCGGGTGTCCTCGACGGTGCGGCGCGCCTGGTCGACCGTGCGGTCCACGCCGCGCTTGACGGCCCGTACGGCCTTGACCGTGGCGATCACCAGGAACACCAGGACGAGCGCGCTGATCACGGCGAAGATCGCGGCGGCGGCTTCCATGGGGGGCTCCTCGGGTCGGCGGCTGACGGGGCCGTACCTCTCCACCGTAAACGCAAGGGGCAGGCCGGGGGTTCCGGAAGAACCCCCAACCTGCCCGTAGGGGAAACCCCTGTGCGGCGTTACGCCGGGACGATGTTCACCAGCTTCGGCGCCCGCACGACGACCTTGCGGATGCCGGCGCCGCCGAGCGCGGCGACGACCGCGGCGTCGCCCAGGGCGAGCTTCTCCAGCTCCTCGTCGGAGATGGACGGCGCCACCTCCAGGCGCGCCTTGACCTTGCCCTTGATCTGCACGACGCAGGTCACGGACTCGTCCACCAGGTACGCCGGGTCGGCGACCGGGAAGGAGGCGTGGACGACCGAGCCGGTGTGGCCCAGCTTGCGCCACAGCTCCTCGGCGATGTGCGGGGCCAGCGGGGCGACCAGCAGCACCAGGTCCTCGGCCACCACGCGCGGCACCTCGCGCAGCTTGGTGACCAGGTTGTTCAGCTCGGTCACCTTGGCGATGGCGGTGTTGAACCGCAGGTTCGCCAGGTCCTGGCCGACGCCGTCGATCGCCTTGTGCAGGGCGCGCAGGGTGGCCTCGTCGGGCTCGGCGTCGACGACGGTGACCTCGCCGGTGGCCTCGTCGACCACGTTGCGCCACAGGCGCTGGAGCAGGCGGTACTGGCCGACGACGGCGCGGGTGTCCCACGGCCGGGAGACGTCCAGCGGGCCCATCGCCATCTCGTACAGGCGCAGGGTGTCGGCGCCGTACTCCGCGCAGATCTCGTCCGGCGTGACGGCGTTCTTCAGGGACTTGCCCATCTTGCCGAGCAGGCGGGAGACCTTCTCGCCCTGGTAGTAGTACGCGCCCTCGCGCTCCTCGATCCCGGCGGCGGGCACCGCGATGCCGCGGGCGTCACGGTAGACGTACGCCTGGATCATGCCCTGGTTGTAGAGCTTGTGGAACGGCTCGGCGGAGGAGACGTGGCCCAGGTCGAAGAGGACCTTCGACCAGAAACGGGCGTACAGCAGGTGCAGCACGGCGTGCTCGGCGCCGCCGACGTACAGGTCGACGCCGCCGTGCGGCATGCCCTCGCGCGGGCCCATCCAGTAGCGCTCGGCCTCCGGGGAGACCAGCCGCTCGCTGTTGTGCGGGTCCAGGTAGCGCAGCTCGTACCAGCAGGAACCGGCCCAGTTGGGCATGGTGTTGGTCTCGCGGCGGTAGCGCTTGGGGCCGTCGCCCAGGTCGAGCTCGACGTTGACCCAGTCCTCGTTGCGGGAGAGCGGGGTCTCGGGCTCGGTGTCGGCGTCGTCCGGGTCGAAGGTGCGCGGGGCGTAGTCCTCGACCTCGGGCAGCTCCAGCGGCAGCATCGACTCGGGCAGCGCGTGGGCGACGCCGTCCTCGTCGTAGACGATCGGGAAGGGCTCGCCCCAGTAGCGCTGGCGGCTGAACAGCCAGTCGCGCAGGCGGAAGTTGACGGTCGCCTCGCCGATGCCGCGCTCGGCCAGCCACTCGGCCATGCGGGCCTTGGCCTCGGGGACGCGCAGCCCGTCCAGCGAGACGCCCTCGCCGGCCGAGTTGATGATCTCGGCGTCGTACGAGTCGAAGGAGTCGGCCCACTCCGCCGGGTCGGTGCCGCGGTCGTCCGAGGGCCGGACGACGCAGCGCATCGGCAGGTCGAAGGCGCGGGCGAAGGCGAAGTCGCGGCTGTCGTGGGCGGGGACGGCCATGATGGCGCCGGTGCCGTAGCCCATCAGGACGTAGTCGGCGACGAAGACGGGGATCCGCGCGCCGCTGACCGGGTTGATCGCGTACGCGCCGGTGAAGACGCCGGTCTTCTCCTTGGCGTCGGCCTGCCGCTCGACGTCGGACTTGGCGGCGGCCTCCTTGCGGTACGCGGCGACGGCCTCGGCCGGGGTGGAGTGACCGCCGGTCCAGTCCTCGTGGGTGCCCTCGGGCCAGGCGGCGGGGACGATGCCGTGGTCCTCGGTGACGACCAGCGGGTGCTCGGGCGCCAGCACCAGGTAGGTGGCGCCGAACAGGGTGTCCTGGCGGGTGGTGAAGACGGTCGCCCGGGCGTCCGGGTGGCCGTCGATGACGAAGTCGACGCGGGCGCCCTCGCTGCGGCCGATCCAGTTGCGCTGCTGCAGCTTGATGGCCTCGGGCCAGTCCAGCGCGTCCAGGTCCTCCAGCAGGCGGTCCGCGTAGGCGGTGATGCGCATGTTCCACTGGCGCAGCTTGGACTTGAAGACGGGGAAGTTGCCGCGCTCGGACCGGCCGTCGGCGGTGACCTCCTCGTTGGCCAGGACGGTGCCCAGGCCGGGGCACCAGTTGACGGGCGCGTCGGAGGCGTAGGCCAGGCGGTACTCGCCCAGCACGTCGGCGCGCTCGGCGGGGCTCAGCGCGGCCCACTCCCGGCCGCCGGGCACCTCGCG
Organism: Streptomyces sp. NPDC049577; assembly: GCF_040675635.1. Lineage (NCBI taxonomy): Bacteria > Bacillati > Actinomycetota > Actinomycetes > Kitasatosporales > Streptomycetaceae > Streptomyces > Streptomyces sp. NPDC049577. The sequence continues at coordinate 6,718 of NZ_JBFAPH010000213.1, read as the reverse complement.
CTCACCGCTCTCGAACCGGGCGACCAGCTCGGCGATCGGGCGGGCCTTCCTCGCCTCCGGGTCGTACCAGGAGTTGAAGATCTGGAGGAAGATCCACTGGGTCCACTTGTAGTAGTCCGGGTCGATCGTGGCGAACGACCGGCGCTTGTCGTGGCCCAGGCCCAGCCGGCGCAGCTGCGCCTTCATGTTCTCCATGTTGGCCTCGGTGGACACCCGGGGGTGGGTGCCGGTCTGCACGGCGTACTGCTCGGCGGGCAGGCCGAAGGCGTCGAAACCGAGGGTGTGCAGGACGTTGTGGCCGGTCATGCGGTGGTAGCGCGCGTAGACGTCGGTCGCGATGTAGCCCAGCGGGTGGCCGACGTGCAGGCCCGCACCCGAGGGGTACGGGAACATGTCCATGATGAACTTCTTGGGCCGGGCGACGACCTCGGGGTCACCGGCCAGGTCGCCGTCGGGGTTGGGCGCCGCGTACGTCCCGTCGGCGTCCCAGAAGTCCTGCCAGCGTGCCTCGATGTCGGCGGCCAGCGCGGCCGTGTAGCGGTGCGGGGCTGCCACCTCGGCGGCTTGGGTCTCGCTCATCGTCCTCTAAGCTCCATCGATTCGTCGTCTCTGCCGTCTGCCCGCGGCGCTGCCGGCCGCAAATGAAAAAACCCCTCGCACAGGAGGGGATGCCGCGTCGTGTCTTCACCTGCCGGTGATGATCAACGCGGCTCGCTAAGCAGAAGGCGTACGGCACGCATGGGGCCAGGTTACCCCAGCAGGCCTGGGGCCCGCACCGAAGGAGAGGTGCGGGCCCCAGGGGGTGATCAGTGCTTCTTGGGGACGTACGAGGTCACGTAGTCGTTCGCCGGGGAGCCGACGCCCGTGACGTTGTCGTAGCCCACGGTCGCGGACAGCGAGGTGTCGCCGCCCAGGCTGCGCAGGGAGGTCAGCAGACCGCCCTTGGCGTCGACGCCGTTGGCGTAGTCCACCCGGACGACGGCCAGGCCCTGGCCCTTGCCCAGCGGGTGGTCGGTGACGTCGTGGTACGCGGCCGTGCCGTAGCGGTCGTAGATGCCCGGGTTGGCGAAACCGATCGGCACGCCGTGCCGCGCCTGCTGCGCCAGGGCCTGGACGCCCGCGATCACCGGAGCGGCGAGCGAGGTGCCGCCGATGCGGTACTCGCTGTAGGCCGTGCTGCCGTCGGGGAAGGTCTGGGTCTGGCCGACCAGGAAGCCGGTGCTGGAGTCGGCGACGGCCGAGATGTCCGGCTCGACGCGCATCGGCTTGGTGCCACCGTTCGCCTTGGCGAGCGCGTCGGGAACGACGCCGCGCTGGTAGAAGGGCTGCTCGAACAGCTTGCTCGTGCCGCCGCCCGCGCCACCGGTGAAGGTGCCGGGGAAGCCGTCCCAGCTCTGGCCGTCCTTCGACAGCGGCGCCTTGTGGGTGCCCCAGCCGGTCTCCCACAGGTACTTGTCGCCCTTGCCGACGGCGAGCGAGGTGCCGCCGACGGAGGTGACCCACGGGGAGTTCGAGGGGGTGTCGACCTGCTTCACGCCGTGCTTGACGGTGTTGTCGCCGTCGTCGCCGGAGGAGAAGTAGAAGCCGATGCCCTCGACCGCGCCCTGCTGGAAGATCTGGTCGTAGGCCGCGGCCACGTCCGGGGTCTCGTTGCTCTCGATGTCGCCCCAGGAGTTGGAGACGATGTCGGCGAGCCGGCCGTCGACGATCTTGTGCAGGGAGTCGATCAGGTCGTCGTCCTGGCAGGACGAACCGCCGACGTAGACGATGTCGGAGTCCGGGGCGACGGCGTGGACGGCCTCGATGTCGAGGGTCTCCTCGCCGTACCAGCCGGCCGCGTCGCACTCGTCGGGCTTGGTGTGCGTGTAGTCGGCGGGCAGCACCTGGGAGAACTGGCCCTTGCGGTACGCCTTGTCGCCGTTGCGCTTGGCGTACTCCGCGATGTCCTTGGCGATGGTCGGCGAGGCGTAGGCGTCGGTGATCGCGACGGTGACGCCCTTGCCGGTGAAGTCCTTCGCCCCGTACGCGGCGCGCAGCTGCTTGCCGGTGTAGCCCTTGATCGCGTACGGCGCGTGGGAGCCGTAGGCCGAGGGCAGGCTCTTGTTGACGTTCGAGCCGTAGTACGAGGAGAACGGGCCGGAGTTGCGGAAGGCCGCGCTCGGGCCGGGGAGCGCCTCGTCGTGGTGCGCCAGGCGGGGCGCGTTGTTCAGGCCCACGACGGTGAGGACGGCGCCGTGCAGGGAGGCCGGCACGGAGGCAGTCTTCGCCGGCGCCTGGTAGGTCTTGCCGTCCTTGACGTAGTAGTGCAGCTCGGTGCCGAACGCCTTCTCGGCCGCCGCCGCGTCACCGGTGACGGTGAGGTAGTGGTCGTTCGCGGAGGTCACCTTGAGGCCGGAGGACTTCAGCCACTTGGTGACCTCGGCTATCTGGGCCCTGGTCGCGCCGAAACGTTCCTTCGCCTGCTTGGCGGTGAGGTACTTGCCGTACGAGGCCGACTTCGGGTCGGAGACGGCCCGGGCGTAGTCGGCGAGGCCCTTGGCGTCGCGGCCGGCCAGGTAGACCCGGGCGGTGACGGTCTTGGACGCGGCGGTGGCGCCCTGGTCCGCGCTCGCGGTCGCCCACTGCGGCTTGGTGCCCGCCAGCGACTGCCGGTCCTGCGGTCCGGAGTCGGCCTGGGCGGACGGCACACCGAGCGCGAGCGCCCCCACCACGAGCGGCAGCGCCGCCGCCAAGGACAGTCCGGCGCGCGCTCTGGAGCGGCTTGATCTCATGGAACCCCCTGTGAGTGAACGGTCACGTCACTCTGTCGACGAACCGTTCATCCATGGGGCATGTGTTCGTCAAGAAGAGATCAAAGATGCCCGGGGCCGGCGCGGCCGAAACCTCTTGCCTCCGGGGCGAGTTGGGCGCGCGGGCCACACGTGGGGGAAAGCAGTGAGCGGGCCGTCCGTCCGGACGACCCGCTCATTCACTGTGGAGCTAAGGAGAATTGAACTCCTGACCTCCTGCATGCCATGCAGGCGCTCTACCAACTGAGCTATAGCCCCTTGTTTTGTTTTTCCGCCCGGTTCCCCCGGCGACACCCAGAACATTACACGGTCATCCCCCCCTCCTGCCAAATCGATTCCCTGCCGGGCCGACCTCGCCCCGGTTTGACCGATTTCAGGCGGTGGCGAAGGAGTAGAAGCGCTTGAGCGTGCAGTGTTCGTCGAGGAGCCGGCCGTAGATCGGCTCGCCCTCGAGCTCGCGGTAGACCTCGATGGGGTCGCCTTTTATGATCAGCGCCCGCGCGCACTCGACGCACCAGTACTGGTAGGCGGAGTTGAGCGGCTCCATGTCGCGGACGATCGGCGTTCCGCTGCCGCACCAGTCACACTTCCGGCTGTGAGCACCCATGGGTCAGCCTGTTCCCTCCCCTTCGGCCCCGTCCGTTCCCGGGCGTCCGATTCTGCCACGGGAGGGTATGGGGACAGCAACAATCCCGCCTCCCTTGATCAGGGAGACGGGATCATCCGGGTTGTGGAGCTAAGGAGAATTGAACTCCTGACCTCCTGCATGCCATGCAGGCGCTCTACCAACTGAGCTATAGCCCCGCTGTTCTCGGCTCCCCCCGGGCTTTCCCCGGTGTTCCCCGCGAACAAGAAGAACTTTAGCCTGCGACCTGCCCGGATGTGAAATCGGGCCCCACCGGGGCGGCCGCCCGGCCTCAGTCGTCGTCGCCGAGCACCGGCTCGGGCAGGGTCCCGGCGTTGTGCTCCAGCAGCCGCCAGCCCCGCGCGCCCTCGCCCAGGACCGACCAGCAGCAGTTGGTCAGGCCGCCCAGGGCCTCCCAGGAGCGGGGCTCCAGACCCAGCAGCCGGCCGATGGTGGTGCGGATCGTGCCGCCGTGGCTGACGACGACCAGCGTGCCGCCGTCCGGCAGCTTCTCGGCGTGCGACAGCACGACCGGGGCGGCCCGCTCGGCGACCTCGGTCTCCAGCTCGCCGCCACCGCGCCGCACGGGCTCGCCGCGCTTCCACGCCGCGTACTGCTCGCCGTGGCGCTCGATGATCTCCTCGTGCGTGAGGCCCTGCCACACCCCGGCGTACGTCTCGCGCAACGCGGCGTCGCTGGCGACCTCCAGGCCCGTGACGGCGGCCAGCTCGGCGGCCGTGGCCCGGGCCCGGCTGAGGTCGGAGGCGATGATCGCGTCCGGCCGCAGCGCGGCCAGCAGCCGGGCGGCACGGCGCGCCTGGGCGACGCCGGTGCCGGTCAGCTCGATGTCGGTCGAGCCCTGGAAGCGGCGCTCCACGTTCCACGCGGTCTGGCCGTGGCGCCACAGGACGATGCGGCGGCCCCTGCCGCCCCCGCTGCCGTTCAGCTCAGCCCCCCGTCGAGGTCCGAGGCCTCCTCCTGGCCGCGGGCGTACTCGGCGCCCTTGCCCCGGGTGGCCACGGCGTCGGCCGGCAGCTCGATCTCCGGGCAGTCCTTCCACAGCCGCTCCAGCGCGTAGAAGACCCGCTCCTCGCTGTGCTGCACGTGCACCACGATGTCGACGTAGTCCAGCAGCACCCAGCGGGCGTCGCGGTCGCCCTCGCGGCGCACCGGCTTGGCGCCCAGCTCCTTCAGCAGCCGCTCCTCGATCTCGTCGACGATCGACTTGACCTGGCGGTCGTTGGGGGCGGAGGCCAGCAGGAAGGCGTCGGTGATCGACAGCACGTCGCTGACGTCGTAGGCGATGATGTCGTGCGCGAGCTTGTCGGCGGCCGCCTGGGCGGCGGCGCGGATGAGCTCGATGGAGCGGTCCTCGGCGGTCACAAGCCATGCTTTCGGTCAAGAGGGTCAGTACGCCCTCAAGGGTCTCACGACCCGCCGACAGCACCGCCGGCCTTTTCGCGGCACCGGGGCCCGGCCCCCGGCTCAGCCCTTGTAGTCCTTGCCGAGGACGACCGTCACATCGGCGTTGCCCGCGCCCGGCCCCTTCCGCACCGCTGCGGCCGGCAGTCCCAGCGTCTTGGCGACCTCCCGGGCGTCCGCCGCCCGGGCGTCGTCGGCGTAGGTCACCGAGGACGCCGCCTCGGCGCTCGCCGCCTTGCCGCCGTCGAGGTAGGTGTAGCCGCCGTTGACCAGCGTGATCTGCGCGGATCCGGCCGCGCCGGCGCCGCCTGTGGCGTTCTTCACGCTCACCCGGGGCGGGGCGTTCTTGTCGGTGTTCCTCACCGTGCCGCCGAGGACCTTCTTCACGACGCCGTCGGCCGTGGCCTGGGCGAGCGTCCCGTCCGGCTGCACGGGCAGCACGTCGGTGTCGTAGGAGCCCTCCTTGGCGCGCGCGGCGAGCTGGGCCAGGGAGGCGCCGAGCTGCTGGACGGAGAGCGAAGGGTCCGGGATCTGGGCGAGGGACTCCACGGTCGTGGTGGCCGCGCCCGGGTCGCTGGAGAGCTTGCGCAGCACGCCCTGCATGACCTGCCCGAAGCGATTCAGCTGCTTGGCCTGGTCCTCGCCGGGCGCGTGGTACGTGGCGTAGGCCACGGCCGTCTGCCCGCTGAGGGTGCGGTCCCTGCCCGCGGTGATCTGCGGGCGGTCGCCGGAGCCGGCCCCGGGGACGGTGGTGTCGGCGTCGACGGTGATGCCGCCGACGAGCTGGACCAGGTTCTCCAGGTACGGGGTGTCCAGCCGCCAGCTGCCCTTGATGTCGGCGCCGAGCAGGGTGTTGAGGGAGTCCCGGGTCGCCCCGGTGCCGGCCTCCTGGACGGACTTGCCGAGCGTCGTGGCGGTGCCGCCCTCGCCGGCGACGGCGAGCGAGTTCGGCAGCAGGACGGTGGTGCCCTTCTTCGTGGTCTCGTTGTCGACCAGCAGGGCCGTGGAGCTGCCGCCGCCCTTGGTCTCGCGCAGGTGCACGACGATCACGTCACGCTTCTGCGCGCCGCCGGCCGCGCTCGGCGCCTTCTTGCCGTCCGAGCCGGACAGCAGGAACCAGCCGATGCCGCCGCCCAGCGCGAGCACCAGCACCACGGCGAGGGCCACGACGCGGTTGCGGCCCTTGCGCTTGCGCTCGTCGCGGCGCTCGGTGCGGCTCTCGCTGAACTTGAGCCAGTCGATGACGTCCTCGGAGTCCTCGTCCGGCTCCTCGATGAACGAGAACTGCTCGGTGCGGTACGCCTCCGGGGCGGGCTCCCGGTCCGTCCGCTCCGGTGCCGTGCGCGGTTCGGGGATCTGCGCCTGTGCCGGCTCCTCGGGGACCGGCGGGCCGGCCTGGCGGGGGATCCACTCCTGCTGCGTCTGCTGCTGCGTCTGCTGGTGCGGCTGCTGCTGGTGGTGCGGCTGCTGACCGTAGGCGTCGTACTGCTCGTACTGCTGCTCGTACTGCTGCGGCTGGGCCTGCTGGAGGGGCCGGCCGTACGCGTCGTAGGCCAGCTCGGGAGCGTCCGGCCGGTACACCGGGCGGCCGTAGGCGTCGTAGCCGTACACCTGCGGTTGCTGTGCGTACGGGTCGTGCGCGTACGGGTCCAGTCGGTCGTTCACCAGTGCCCCTCGGTGCCCATCGGTGCCATCGAGCCGGAATCGGCGGGCTCAGCCGTCGTGACGGTACAGCCTGCGCTTGTCGATGTAGCGCACCACACCGTCGGGCACCAGGTACCAGACAGCTGGACCACCTGGTCAACAACGCCGGCACCAACCCGGTGTTCGGCCCGCTCGCCGAGGTCGACCTCGGCGTCGCTCGCAAGGTCTTCGAGACCAA
>NZ_JBFAPH010000212.1:0-11263 GCF_040675635.1 Streptomyces sp. NPDC049577 | reverse complement strand
GTGACTGCTAACGCTCCGTATCCCTAGGACCATCACTTTCGGGGAATTTCCCCGGCGACCGGTGACAAGCCGGGCAGGACATGTGCTGTGCTGGGACCGCCGCCGGCGATCTACCGGGGAGGGAGCCCGCATGGGTATGGACCAGATCCGCCGCTGGGAGTCCGGGGCGCTCGCACACGCCGTCTCCGACCCCTTCGGGCAGGGCCCCCTGCCCTGGCTGCGCGGGGACGAGTACTACTTCGACGACACCGGCCAGATCATCCCCTGGTACGTCGACCCGAGCGCCACCCGCGTCCCCCCGCCCCGCCGGCCCGGCCCCCGCACGGCGGACGACGTCCGCTGCCAGATCAAGGGCTACGCCTCCACCGGTGCCGTCGCCCCCGGCGAGGCCGTGGACTTCCGGATCACCGTCGACCCGCCACAGCCGTTCGGCGTGGACGTCTACCGCATCGGCCACTACGCCGGCCACGGCGCTGCCAAGATCGGCTCCAGCCCCCGGCTGTCCGGCATCGTCCAGCCCCCGCCGCTGGTCGCCGACCGCACGGTCTCCTGCCACCACTGGTGGCTGTCCTGGCGGCTCCAGATCCCCTCCTACTGGAGCACCGGCGCCTACGTGGCCGTCCTGACCACCGCCGACGGCTACCGCAGCCACATCCCCTTCACCGTGCGCGACGCCGCCCCGGCCGATCTGCTGCTCGTCCTGCCCGACATCACCTGGCAGGCCTACAACCTCTACCCGGAGGACGGCCGCACCGGCGCCAGCCTCTACCACGCCTGGGACGAGAACGGCCGCCTCCTGGGCGAGGACGCCGCCGCCACCACCGTCTCCTTCGACCGCCCCTTCGCCGGCGCCGGCCTGCCGCTGCACGTGGGCCACGCCTACGACTTCATCCGCTGGGCCGAGCGGTACGGCTACGAGCTGGCCTACGCCGACAGCCGCGATCTGCACGCCGGCCGCGTCGACCCCACCCGCTACCGCGGCCTGGTCTTCCCCGGCCACGACGAGTACTGGTCCACCGCCATGCGCCAGGCCGTGGAGCGCGCCCGCGACCTGGGCACCTCCCTGGTCTTCCTCTCCGCCAACACCATGTACTGGCAGATCGAGCTCTCCCCCTCGCCCGCCGGCCCCGACCACCTGCTGACCTGCCGCAAGCACCGCGGCCCCGGCCGCTCCGCGCTCTGGCGCGACGTCTCGCCGCCCGAGCAGCAGCTGCTCGGCATCCAGTACGCGGGCCGCGTCCCCGAGCCGGCCCCCCTCGTGGTGCGCAACGCCGGCCACTGGCTGTGGCAGGACACCGGCGCCGGCGAGGGCGACGAGCTGCCCGGTCTCGTCGCCGGCGAGGCCGACCGCTACTACCCCCGCACGGCCCTGCCCGAGCACACCCACCGCATCCTGCTCGCCCACTCGCCGTACAAGGACGGCGACGGCGCCAAGCGCCACCAGGAGACCTCGCTCTACCGCGCCCCCAGCGGCGCCCTCGTCTTCGCCGCCGGCACCTTCGCCTGGTCCCCGGCCCTCGACCGCCCCGGCCACGTCGACACCCGCGTCCAGCTCGCCACGGGCAACCTCCTGGACCGCATCTGCAAACGCGCCTGACCCTCCTGCGGAGGCGGACGGGCGCGTGCGGCAGAATTCTGGTGTTTGGACAAACCACCAGGAGGCCGCGTGTCCGGATTCGTCGAGAAGCCCGAGCCCGTCGAGGTGCCGGGCCTTGTGCATCTGCACACGGGCAAGGTGCGCGACCTGTACCGCGCCGAGTCCGGCGAGCTGGTGATGGTCGCCAGCGACCGGATGTCCGCCTACGACTGGGTGCTGCCCACCGAGATCCCCGACAAGGGCCGGGTCCTCACCCAGCTGTCCCTGTGGTGGTTCGACCTGCTGGCCGATCTCGTTCCCCACCACGTCCTGTCCACCGAGCTGCCGCCCGGCGCCCCCGCCGACTGGGCCGGGCGCACGCTGATCTGCCGCAACCTCGACATGGTCCCCGTCGAGTGCGTCGCCCGCGGCTATCTGACCGGCTCCGGCCTCGCCGAGTACGAGCAGAACCGCACCGTCTGCGGCCTCGCCCTCCCCGAGGGCCTCGTCGACGGCTCCGAGCTGCCCTCCCCGATCTTCACCCCCGCCACCAAGGCCGAGGTCGGCGAGCACGACGAGAACGTCTCCTACGAGGAGGTCGCCCGCCAGACGGGCGCGGAGACCGCCGCGAAGCTGCGCCAGGCCACCCTCGCCGTCTACAGCCGCGCCCGCGACATCGCCCGCGACCGCGGCATCATCCTGGCCGACACGAAGTTCGAGTTCGGCATCGCCGGCCCCGACCTGGTCCTGGCCGACGAGGTCCTCACCCCCGACTCGTCCCGCTTCTGGCCCGCCGACACCTGGCAGCCGGGCCGTCCCCAGCCGTCCTTCGACAAGCAGTACGTCCGCGACTGGCTCACGTCCCCCGCCTCCGGCTGGGACCGCCACGGCGACACGCCCCCGCCGGCCCTCCCCGAGGAGGTCGTGGAGCGCACCCGGGCCAAGTACATCGAGGCCTACGAGCGCCTGACGGGCACGACCTGGTCCTGAGAACACGCTGAGAGCACGATCTCCTAAGAACGTTCTCAGAATGGGTCTGCGAAGCTGAACCGCATGCCGCAGACCCCCGTCCTCGTCGTCGACGACGATCCCGACGTGCGCGCGGCCGTCGTCGACGGCCTCGCCGTCGAGGGCTACGCGGTCCGCTCCGCCGCCGACGGGCTGGAGGCCCTGTCCGCGATCGCCGCCGCCGCGCCGGCCGCGATCGTGCTGGACCTCGCCATGCCCGTGCTGGACGGACTCGCCGTCTGCCGGCGGCTGCGCGCCCTGGGCGACCGCACGCCCGTGCTCGTGCTGACCGCCCGCGACGCCGTCTCCGACCGCGTCGCGGGCCTGGACGCGGGCGCGGACGACTACCTCGTCAAGCCGTTCGCCCTGGACGAGCTGCTCGCACGCCTGCGCGCCCTGCTGCGCCGCGCCGCCCCCACCGCCCCCGGCACGGGCCAGGGGACGGGCACCGGCGGCGAGTTGGCCTTCGGCGACCTCCGCGCCGACCCCGAGACCCGCACCGGCGAACGCGCCGGCGTGCCCCTCGAATTCACCCGCACCGAATTCGCCCTGCTGGAGGTGTTCCTGCGCCACCCGGGCCAGGTGCTGCCGAGGGAGCTCATCCAGGAGCGGGTCTGGGGCACCGATTTCGGCCCCGAGTCCAACTCCCTGGCCGTCTACATCGGCTATCTGCGCCGCAAGCTGGAGGCCGGTGGCGCGCCCCGGATCGTCCAGACCGTGCACGGCGTCGGCTACCGGCTCGCGGCGGCGGACCAGTGATCCGCTTCGGCCGCCCCGCACTGCGCGGCCGGCTCGCGCTCGTCACCTCGGCCGCCGTCGCGCTCGTGGCGCTGGGCGTGCTGGCCGCCGCGTACGTCGTCATCCGCTACGAGCTCGTCCGGCAGTTCGACCTCCAGCTGAAACAGCAGGCCGGGCTGATCGCGCAGCAGAACCGCGACGACGGACCGGGTGTGCTGTTCGCCGAGTGCAACTGGCTCGCCGCCCCCGCCTGCGCGCAGATCGTCCCCGCGGCCCCGGACGCACCCGGTCAGCGCGGACTCGTACTGCCCGTCACCGGCGCCACGCGCCGCGTCGCCGCCGGCACCCTCGGCGAGTTCTACAGCAACATCAGCCACGACGGCCACGCCATGCGCATGTTCACCACCCCGCTCCGGGGCGGCAACGCCCTCCAGGTGGCGGCCCGCACGGACACCGTCGACAAGGGCGTGCGCCAGGCCGGACTGCTGCTCACCGCCGTCGGCGGGGCGGGGGTGCTGCTCGCCGCGGCGCTCGGCTACGTGGTGTCGCGCACGTCCCTGCGCCCGGTCACCCGGCTCACGGCCACCGCCGAGCGCATCGCCGCCACCCGCGACCCGGCCCACCGCATCGAGCTGCCCCCGTACGAGGCGCGCCGCCAGGACGAGATCACCCGTCTCACCACCACCTTCAACACCATGCTCGACGAGCTGGAGGAGGCCGTCGCCGCCCAGCGCCGGCTGGTCGCCGACGCCTCGCACGAACTGCGCACCCCGCTCACCGCCCTGCGCACCAACGTCGAGCTGCTGGCCCGCGCGGAGCGGCTCACCCCGGCCCAGCGGGAGCGGGCGTCCGGCGCACTGGGCCGCCAGCTGCGCGAGGTCACGGGCCTGGTCAACGATCTGATCGAGCTGGCCCGCGACGAGGAGCCGCAGCAGCTCGTCGAGGAGGTCCGGCTGGACGGCCTGGCCGAGCGGTGCGTCGCCCAGGCGCGCGGCCACTGGCCGGACACGGTCTTCACCACCGACCTGGACGGCGACGTCACGGTCACCGGCGTACCGGCGCGGCTGGCCCGGCTGCTGTCCAATCTTCTGGACAACGCGGCCAAGTTCAGCCCGGCCGGCGCGCCCGTCGAGGTGCGGCTCGCGCGTACGGACGGCAGCGTCGACCTCACCGTGCGCGACCACGGCCCCGGGATCTCCGCCGAGGACCTGCCGTACGTCTTCGACCGCTTCTACCGCTCCCGCGAGGCCCGCGCGCTGCCCGGCTCCGGCCTCGGCCTGGCGATGGCCCGGCAGATCGCCCGCGCCCACGGGGCGGAGCTCACCGCCGAGCGGGCCGAGGCGGGCGGCGCCCGCTTCCGCCTCCGCTTCCCCGCCTGAGGTCCTGAGGCCTTGAGGTCCTGAGGTACGGAAACGCCGAAGGCCCCGGTCGTTTCCACGACCGGGGCCTTCGAACCCTGAGCGGACGACGAGACTCGAACTCGCGACATCCACCTTGGCAAGGTGGTGCTCTACCAACTGAGCTACGTCCGCCTGCGCCGCTCGTTCCCTCGCGGTGCGGGTACCACTATAGCCAACCCTGAGCGCGTGCGATGCGCGCCGCCGCGTGCCGGTTCTCCGCGCCGAGCTTCGCGGCGGCCGAGGAGAGATAGTTCCGGACCGTCCCCGGCGTGAGCGAGGCCCGCTCGGCGATCTCCGCGACGGGCGCGCCGTCCTCGGCCAGTTCCAGCAGCTCGGCCTCGCGCGCGGTCAGCGGCGAGTCGCCGGCGCTGATGGCGTCGGCCGCCAACTCCGGGTCGACGTAACGGCTTCCGCCGTGCACGCTGCGGATGATCTCGGCGAGCCGTCGCGCGGACACGGTCTTCGGCAGGAAACCGCGCACCCCCGCCTCCAGGGCGCGCTTCAGATGTCCGGGCCGCCCGTGCCCGGTCACGATCATGATGCGGCACCCGGGGAGTTCGGCGCGCAGTGATGTGGCCACTGTCACACCGCCCATGCCGGGCATCTGGAGATCGAGCACCGCGACGTCGGGCCGGTGCGCCCGTGCCATCGCCAGTGCCTCGGGCCCCGAGGCCGCCTCGGCGACGACCACCAGGTCGTCCTCCAGCCCGAGCAGCGCGGCGAGGGCGCCGCGGATCAGGTGCTCGTCGTCGGCGAGCATCACGCGTATCGGCCGTCCGGCCGGGTCGGACGTCATGGCTGCGGTCTCCTTCATGTCGCCGGATCCTCGCCATGGTGGTGACGCGCCGCGGCGGCGGGGTGGTTTCCGGGCTCCGGTCCCACCGGCCCCACCGGCACCTCGGCCGTCAGCCGGAACGTTCCGCCGCGGCCCGGCCCGTACTCCAGCGTTCCGCCCAGCGCCGCGAGGCGTTCCCGCAGCCCCGCCAGCCCCGAGCCGCGGCTGTCCGCTCCGGTGGCGTTCCGCGCGCCGTTGTTCTCCACGGTCAGCACCGCCGCGTCCTCCGTCCGCCGCAGCCGGACGACGCACAGCCCGGCGTCCGCGTGCCGCAGCACGTTCGTCGTGGCCTCGCGGATCACCCAGCCCAGTGCCGACTGCACCGCGGGCGGCAGCACCGCGCCGCCCGTCGGGTCGTCGACGCGGCATTCGATGCCCGCGGCGGCCAGGACGCCGCGCGCGCCTACCAGTTCCGTGTGCAGATCGGCCTCGCGGTAGCCGCGGACGACCTCGCGCAGCTCGCGCTGCGACTCCCGGGCCATGCGCTGCACCTCGGCCATCTGCTCCAGCGCTGCCGGCGAGCCGCGCTGCGCGAGCTGGGCGGCGAGCTCGCTCTTCAGCGCGATGACGGCGAGGTTGCGGCCCAGCACGTCGTGCATGTCCCGCCCGAACCGGAGCCGTTCCTCCGCGACCGCCAGCCGGGCCTGGGTGCCCCGCGCGGCCTCGACCTCCCACAGCACGGCGAGCATCCAGGCGGAGGTCCGCACGGTCAGCAGGCTCCACACGCCCATCGCGAGGGGGGCGACCGCCACGGTCACCGCCCCCTGCCACATCCCTCCGAGGAACAGCACGCCGACGCCGAGGGCCAGGCCCGCCCCCGCACAGCCCACCAGGTACCGGCGGATCCGCGTCAGCAGGCTGTACGCGCCGAAGACGGAGAGCGCGGCGTTGAAGAGCACCAAGGTGTTCGGTGTGATGTGCGCCACGCCCATCTGCCACACCGCGAGCACGAACGCCGCGACCGTCATGGCGAAGAGCAGGACGCCCCCGCCCAGCCGCCACCACGGCGCGGGCCGTCCGCGCAGGTAGTGGTCGAGGGAGCGCCGGGTCAGGTCCACGCCCAGGGCGCACTGCGCGACGGACAGGCCGAGCATGATCCACCAGGCCGCGGGCGCGCCGCCCGGATCCGACAGTGTGGAGAGCAGACTGGTCAGGGGGCTCAGCCACGGCAGTCCGTAGAGCGTCCAGCGCATGTAGCTGTCGACCTGCGCGACCCTGCTGCGGCTCCGCCAGCCCCGTATCCGCCCCAGCACCTGGCCGTTCTCCCCGCTCGTGAAACGCCGAAGGCCCCGGTCGTGTAAACGACCGGGGCCTTCGAACCCTGAGCGGACGACGAGACTCGAACTCGCGACATCCACCTTGGCAAGGTGGTGCTCTACCAACTGAGCTACGTCCGCATGCGCCGCTCGTTCCCTCGCGGTGCGAACACCACTGTACCTGACCCACCGGAGTGGTCCGTACGTGATGAGAGCGGGTGACAGGAATCGCACACTGCGCCTCCCCCTTGGAAAGGGGGCGCTCTACTACTGAGCTACACCCGCATGTCCGAGAACCGGACCGCGAAGCGGTCGGTCACGGTCAGAGCGGGTGACAGGAATCGCACACTGCGCCTCCCTCTTGGAAAGAGGGCGCTCTACTACTGAGCTACACCCGCGTGACCCCGAAGTTCGGCCCGGCTTCCCGGACTTGCCCCTCGGCGTTGATCAGAACTGTAGCTGATCACCCGGGGTGCTTGGCAAATCGGCCCGGCCCCCGGTCCCCGCCCCGCCGCCGCGGGGCCGCCGGCCCCCGTCAGCCGGCCGTGTTGAAGGCCTCGTAGACCTTCTTGGGGATGCGGCCGCGCGGCGGGACCTCCATGCCGTGTGAGCGGGCCCACGCCCGCACCGCCGCCGGGTCGGGCGCCACGGCCGTACGCCGGAAGGCCTTGCCCGAGCGGGACTGCTTGCGGCCGGCCTCCGCGTAGGGCTCGAGGATGGCCCGCAGTTTCTTCGCATTGGCTGCGTTCAGGTCGATCTCGTACGACTTGCCGTCGAGTCCGAAGGTGATGGTCTCCGCAGCTTCCCCGCCGTCGATGTCGTCGGAGAGGGTGACCACTACGCGCTGCGCCACGGAAATCGTTTCCTTTCGGCTGTTTTCGCCGCTCTGACCTGCGGCGATGTAAGGGTTCCGTTAAGTCCTGCTGTGCTTCTCCGGGGTGTTCCCGGTCAATGCATATTCATTTGTACCGCAAAGGCCATTGACTGGTGAAGCCCAGTTAATTGTGCGCGCGTGCCCCGCCGCAATACCGGCGGTGAGATCTTCCGGTTTTTTCCCGGAATTTTTGCCGGACGGGTCGCGGCGGCCGTCGGCGGGCCGCCGGAATAACGCCTCGGAGGGCCCCGGGATATCTATGCGCGTAGATTTTTCGGGACTGTACTCTGGCCCTACCGACAGCGGATACCTGCTTCATCTCACGCACCACACACCGGGAGTGCCAGTGGCACGCGTCGTAGTCGACGTCATGCTCAAGCCGGAGATCCTCGACCCGCAGGGCCAGGCGGTGCAGCGCGCGCTGCCACGCCTGGGTTTCGAGGGGATCGCGGACGTCCGTCAGGGCAAGCGCTTTGAACTCGAGGTGGAGGGCCCCGTCGACGACGCCGCCCTCGCCCGTATCCACGAGATGGCCGAAACGTTTCTCGCCAACACCGTGATCGAGGACTTCACCGTGCGGGTGGACTCGTGACCGCACGTGTGGGGGTCGTGACCTTCCCCGGCACCCTCGACGACCGCGACACCCAGCGCGCCGTCCGGATCGCCGGCCTGGAGGCCGTGCCCCTGTGGCACCGCGACAAGGACCTCAAGCAGGTCGACGCCGTGGTCCTGCCCGGCGGCTTCTCGTACGGCGACTATCTGCGGGCGGGGGCGATCTCCCGCTTCTCCCCGGTGATGGAGACCGTCATCGAGCAGGCGAAGGGCGGCATGCCCGTCCTCGGCATCTGCAACGGCTTCCAGGTGCTCACCGAGACGCACCTGCTGCCCGGCGCGATGCTGCGCAACAACCACCTGCACTTCATCTGCCGGGACCAGAAGCTCCGCGTCGAGAACGCGGGCACCGCCTGGACGTCCGACTACGAGGCGGGCCAGGAGATCTCCGTCCCGCTGAAGAACATCGACGGCCGCTACGTGGCCGACGAGCGCACCCTGGACGAGCTCGAGGCCGAGGGCCGCGTCGCCTTCCGCTACCTCGACGGCAACCCCAACGGCTCGCTCCGTGACATCGCCGGCATCACCAACGCCGCCGGCAACGTCGTCGGTCTCATGCCGCACCCCGAGCACGCGGTCGAGCCGCTGATCGGGACCGGCCGCACCGACGGCCTCGGATTCTTCACCTCGCTCCTCAAGAAGCTGGTCAGCTCCTGATGACTCTCGACACCGTCAAGCACGCCGACGAGACCCCGGACACCGAACAGCCCTGGGCCGAACTCGGCCTCAAGCAGGACGAGTACGAGCGCATCCGCACCATCCTCGGCCGCCGCCCCACCGGCGCCGAGCTCGCCATGTACAGCGTCATGTGGTCCGAGCACTGCTCGTACAAGAGCAGCAAGGTGCACCTGCGCCAGTTCGGCGAGAAGGCCCCGCAGAACGACGCGCTGCTCGTCGGCATCGGCGAGAACGCCGGCGTCGTCGACGTCGGCCAGGGCTACGCGGTCACCTTCAAGGTGGAGTCGCACAACCACCCCTCGTACATCGAGCCGTACCAGGGCGCGGCCACCGGCATCGGCGGCATCGTCCGCGACATCCTCGCCATGGGCGCCCGCCCGGTCGCCGTCATGGACCCGCTGCGGTTCGGCGCGGCCGACCACCCCGACACCAAGCGCGTCCTGCCGGGCGTCGTCGCGGGCATCGGCGGCTACGGCAACTGCCTGGGCCTGCCCAACATCGGCGGTGAGGTCGTCTTCGACGCCTGCTACCAGGGCAACCCGCTGGTCAACGCGCTGTGCGTCGGCGTGATGAAGCACGAGGACATCCACCTGGCCAAGGCGTCCGGCGCCGGCAACAAGGTCATGCTCTACGGCGCCCGCACGGGCGGCGACGGCATCGGCGGCGTCTCGGTCCTCGCCTCCGAGACCTTCGACGACAGCAAGCCCACCAAGCGCCCCGCCGTCCAGGTCGGCGACCCGTTCCAGGAGAAGCTCCTCATCGAGTGCACCCTGGAGCTGTTCCGCGAGGGCCTGGTCGAGGGTATCCAGGACCTGGGCGGCGCCGGTCTGTCCTGCGCCACCAGCGAGCTGGCCAGCGCCGGCTCCGGCGGCATGCGCGTCGAGCTGGACCGCGTCCCGCTGCGCGACGCGACGCTCTCGCCGGAGGAGATCCTCATGAGCGAGTCGCAGGAGCGCATGTGCGCGATCGTCGAGCCCGGCAAGGTCGACCGCTTCCTGGAGATCTGCGAGAAGTGGGACGTCATCGCCACCGCCATCGGTGAGGTCACCGAGGGCGAGCGCCTGGAGATCTTCTGGCACGGCGAGCAGATCGTCGACGTCCCGCCGCGCACCGTCGCCCACGAGGGCCCGGTGTACGAGCGCCCGTACGCCCGTCCGGAGTGGCAGGACGCCCTCCAGGCCGACGACGCCAACAAGCTGGCCCGGCCGGAGACCCCCGCGGAGCTGCGCGAGCAGGTCCTGAAGGTGATCTCCTCCCCGAACCAGGCGTCCAAGTCCTGGATCACGGACCAGTACGACCGGTTCGTGCAGGGCAACACGGTGCTGGCGCAGCCGGAGGACTCCGGCATGATCCGCATCGACGAGGAGAGCGACCTGGGCGTCGCCGTCGCCACCGACGGCAACGGCCGCTACGCCAAGCTCGACCCGTACGCGGGCGCGCAGCTCGCGCTGGCGGAGTCGTACCGCAATGTGGCCGCCACGGGCGCCCGCCCGCTGGCGATCTCCAACTGCCTCAACTTCGGTTCGCCGGAGGACCCGGCGGTCATGTGGCAGTTCGCCGAGGCCACGCGCGGTCTGGCGGACGGCTGCCTGGCCCTGGGCACGCCGGTGACCGGCGGCAACGTCTCGCTCTACAACCAGACCGGCGAGACAGCCATCCACCCGACCCCGGTGGTCGCGGTGCTCGGCGTGATCGACGACGTCAACCGCCGTACGCCGATGGCGTTCCGGGAGGAGGGCCAGCTGCTCTACCTCCTCGGCGACACGCACGAGGAGCTGGGCGGTTCGGCCTGGTCCCAGGTGATCCACGACCACCTGGGCGGTCTGCCGCCGGCCGTCGACCTGGAGCGGGAGAAGCTGCTCGCCGAGATCCTCATCGCGGCCTCCCGCGACGGGATGATCGACGCGGCGCATGACCTCTCCGACGGCGGGCTGATCCAGGCGGTGACCGAGTCCTGCCTGCGCGGCGGCAAGGGCGCGCGACTCGTCGTGCCGGACGGCCTCGACGCGTTCGTGTTCCTCTTCTCGGAGTCGGCCGGTCGTGCGGTCGTCTCGGTGCCGCGCAGCGAGGAGCTCCGCTTCACCGACATGTGCGGCGCGCGCGGTCTGCCGGCGGTGCGCATCGGTGTCGTGGACGGCGAAACGATCGACGTCCAGGGCGAGTTCGAGATCCCGCTCGCGGAGCTTCGCGAAGCGCACGAGGCGACGATCCCGGGCCTGCTGGCAACCCGGAGAAGGGTCTGCTGCTGGACGTGGACCCCTCGGAGAGCGAGGCACGCAGCGCGAC
>NZ_JBFAPH010000211.1:0-11273 GCF_040675635.1 Streptomyces sp. NPDC049577 | reverse complement strand
CCGGCGACGACGACGGCGCGGACCCCGGCCGCGCGGACCGCGTCCTGCACGAGGCGGCCGGCGGCCAGGGGGTCGGGGGCCATGGAGCTGCCGAATCGACGTGCCCTCCGAGGACGTCCGCCGCGCCCGTCCCCTCGGCGAGGAGGAGCGGACCGGGAAGCTCGCCCCGAACATCCCGCTGTCCCTCTACCGCGGCAGCGTCGGCAAGCAGCGGTTCGTCGAGATCCCCGCCGAGGTCCGCGAGCAGTACCAGCGCTGGCGGCCCACCCCGCTGGTCCGCGCCCACCGCCTGGAGCAGGCCCTCGACACCCCGGCGAGGATCTACTACAAGTACGAGGGCGCCAACGCCTCCGGCAGCCACAAGCTCAACTCCGCCCTCGCCCAGGCGTACTACTACAAGAAGGCCGGCGTCCGGCACCTCACCACCGGTACCGGCGCCGGCCAGTGGGGCAGCGCCCTGTCGATGGCCTGCCACGCCCTCGGTCTCGACTGCACCGTCTTCATGGTCCGCGTCAGCCACGAGCAGAAGCCCTACCGGCGCGTGATGATGCAGCTCAACGGCGCCCGCGTCATCCCCAGCCCCAGCGGCACCACCGAGGCCGGCCGCCGGATGCTCGCCGAGAAGCCGGAGAGCAACGGCAGCGTCTCCATGGCCAACGCGGAGGCGCTGGAGTACGCCCAGAGCGTCGAGGGCGGCCGGTTCTGCGTCGGCAGCGGCGAGAACCACGTGCTGCTGCACCAGACCGTCATCGGCGAGGAGGCCCTGCGGCAGATGGAGGCGGCCGGGGACTTCCCCGACGTCGTGATCGCCTCCATGGGCGCGGGCAGCAACTTCGCCGGCCTGGCCTTCCCCTTCCACCGCGAGAAGCTCCGCACCGGCGCCGCCACCCGGCTCGTCGCCGTCGAGCCCGAGGCCTGCCCCAAGCTCACCCGCGGCCGCTACGCCTGGGACTACAACGACGTCTCGGGCACCACCCCGATGACCAAGATGTACACCCTGGGCCACACCTTCGTCGCCCCCGGCGTGCACGCCGGCGGCCTGCGCTACCACGGTGCCGCCCCGCTGGTCAGCGCCCTGTACGACCAGGGCCTGATGGAGGCCGTGGCCTACGGGCAGCAGACCGTCTTCGAGGCCGGCGCGTTCTTCGCCCGCACCGAGAACCTGGTGCCCGCGCCCGAGTCGGCCCACGCCGTCAAGGCCGCCATCGACGAGGCCGTCCGCGCCCGCGAGGAGCGCACCCCCAAGGTGATCCTCTTCAACGTCAGCGGCCACGGACTGCTCGACCTGTCCGCCTACGACCAGTACCTGGCCGGGCAGCTGGAGGACCACGCCGTCTCCGACGAGCAGATCGCCGAGTCCCTCGCGGCCCTGCCGGACGACGAGCCCGCCGGCGTGGCGTCATGAACCTCGACGCCACCGACGAACAGCGGGCGCTCGCCGAGGAACTGCGCGCCCTGGGCGCCGGGGAACTGGGCCGCGACCTCGAACGGCGCGAGCGGACCCAGACCCTCCAGCCCGGCGACTGGCAGCGCTGCGCGGACGCCGGCGTCTTCGCCCTGCCCGTGCCCGCCGCCTACGGCGGGCGCGGGCTCGACCCGCTCAGCTGCGCCCTGGCCCTGGAGGGCCTGGGCCGCGGCTGCCGGGACAACGGCCTGATGATCTCCGTCGGCGCGCACATCTGGGCGATGGAGCTGCCCCTGATCGAGTTCGGCACCGAGGAGCAGAAGCAGCACTACCTGCCCGCGCTGATGGACGGCCGCATGGTCGGCGCCCACGCCATCACCGAGGCGCAGGCCGGCTCCGACGCCCTGTCCCTGACCACCCGCGCCCGGCGCGAGGGCGACCACTACGTGCTCGACGGCACCAAGCGGTTCATCACCAACGCGCCGATCGCCGACGTCTTCATCGTCTACGCCACCGTCAACCCGGAGCTCGGCTTCACCGGCGTCACCGCGTTCCTCGTCGACCGCGACCAGGACGGCGTCACCGTCGAGTCGTCCTTCGAGAAGACCGGGCTGCGCACCGCGCCCTGGGGCGAGATCACGCTCCGGGATTGCCGGGTGCCGGTCACACGGCGGCTGGGCGCCGAGAAGCAGGGATCCAGGATCCTGGCCACCGCCATGGCCTGGGAGCGTTCGCTGATCCTCGCCCCGCTGCTGGGCACCATGCAGCGCCAGATCGACGAGTGCGTCGCGTACGCCCGCAGCCGCGAGCAGTTCGGCACCAACATCGGCCGCTTCCAGTCCGTCGCCCACAGCATCGTCGACATGCAGATCCGCCTGGAGGCCGCGCGGCTGCTGACCCACCGCGCCGCCTGGGACCTGATCAAGGGCGGCCCCTCGGTCTTCCCCGAGGCGGCCCAGCTGGAGACCAGCGAGGCGGCCGTGCGGACCTTCCTCGACGCCCTCCAGGTCTTCGGCGGCCTCGGCTACACCACGGCCACCGACACCGAACGCAATCTGCGCGACGCGCTCGGCACCCGGATCTCCTCCGGCACCTCCGACATGCAGCGCAAGGTGATCGCCGAGAAGCTCGGCATCACCGTCAAGGCCCGCCGCCCCGCACCGCGGGGGGAAGGAGACGCGTCCCGTGCCGACGCTCGCTGACCACCTGGTCCGGGCGGCCGCCGAGCGGCCCGCCGCCGAGGCCGTCCGCCACCGCGGACGGTCCCTCGACTACGCCGAACTGGACCGCGCCAGCAGCGCCCTCGCCGCCACCCTCCGGGAGGCCGGCGTGGGCCGGGGCGACCGGGTCGGGCTGTGGCTCGCCAAGTCGCCCGAGACCATCGTCACCCTGCACGCCGTCCTCAAGTGCGGCGCCGTGTACGTCCCCGTGGACCCCGCCGCGCCCCCCGCCCGGGCCGCCTACATCCTCACCGACTGCCGGGTGAGCGCCCTCGTCACCGACGCCGGCCGGCTCGCCCTGCTCGGCGAGCACGACCCCGCGGCGGCCCCGCGGACCGTCGTCGTCACGGGCGGGGCGGACACCGCCACCGGCCGGACGAGCTGGGAGACGGCCGTCGAGCGGCCGCTGCCGGCGGACTTCGGGCCCGTCCCGGCCGGCGAGGACGACCCCGCCTACGTGCTCTACACCTCCGGCTCCACCGGCCGGCCCAAGGGCGTCGTGCTCTCCCACCGCAACGCCCTCGCCTTCGTCGACTGGACCGTGGCCGCCTTCGGACTCACCCCCGACGACCGGCTCGCCTCGCACGCCCCCGTCCACTTCGACCTGTCCGTCTTCGACGTCTTCGCCGCCGTCGCCGCCGGGGCCGCCCTGGTGCTCGTCCCCGAGAACCAGAAGGCCCTCGGCGTGGCCCTCAACCGGCTGGTGGCCGAGGAGCGGATCACCGTCTGGTACTCGGTGCCCGGCGCGCTCATCCGCATGCTCGACGCGAAGAACGCCGGTCTGCTCGCCTCGTCCGCGCTGCGCACCGTGCTGTTCGCCGGCGAGCCGTTCGCGCTCAAGCACCTGCGCCGGCTGCGCGCCGCCCTGCCCGGAGCGGCCCTGTTCAACCTGTACGGGCCCACCGAGACGAACGTCTGCACCTTCCACCGGGTCACCGACGAGGACCTGGCCCCCGAGCGGACCGCCCCGCCGCCGATCGGCCGCCTCTGCCCCTACGCCGGCGCCCACCTGCTGGACGCCGACGGCAACCGGGTCGAGGACGTGCCGGGCGCCGAGGGCGAACTGTGCGTCACCGGCGACTCGGTCATGCTCGGCTACTGGGGCGCCCGCTCCCCCGGGGACGGCCCGCTGCCCGTCCACCGCACGGGCGACATCGTCCGCAACGAGGGCGAACGCGGCTACGTCTACCTCGGCCGCCGCGACCACATGGTCAAGATCCGCGGCTACCGCGTGGAGCCGGAGGAGATCGAGGCCCGGCTGCTGGAACTCCCCGGCGTCCACGAGGCGGTCTGCGTCGCCGTCCACGACGACTCCGGCGAGGCCCGGCTGGACGCCTACCTGGTCCCCGCCGACGGCACCCGCCCCGACCCCGCCGAACTGCGCCGGCACTGCCTGGCGACCCTGCCCCGCTACATGGTTCCGGCCGCCTTCCACCTGCTGGACGCCTTCCCCCGCACCTCGACCGGCAAGGTCGACCGCCGCGCCCTGACCCCCGCACCCGTACCGGACGGAGCCGCCGCGTGACCGCCGAGGTACTGTCCCTGCGCCTGCCCAGCCCGGCACTCGGCCGGGACAAGCGCGTCAACGTCCTGCTGCCCGGCGGCTACCGGTCCAGCGGCCCCGGCCACCCCGTCCTGTATCTGCTGCACGGCTACGGCGGCGGCCGCAACACCTGGCTCGACCACACCCCGCTGCTCGACCTCCTGGACGAGCACCGTCTCATGGTCGTGCTCCCGGAGAGCGGCCGCCGCTGGTTCGTCAACGACCACGCCGGCCTCGCCTACGAGGACTACCTGGTCCAGGACCTGATCCCGGCGGTCGACGCGGAGTTCAACACCCTCGCCGACCGCTCGGGACGGGCCGTCGGCGGCTTCTCCATGGGCGGCGCCGCCGCGCTCTACCTGGGCCTGCGGCACCGCGAGCTGTTCGGGGCGGTCGCCTCCCACGCGGGCGCCTTCGAGGGGCCGCTGCGCGTCGGCGACCCGTACGCCGGCCACCGCGCCGACCCCGGCTTCGTCATGCCGGACATCGACAGCCACGAACGGGTCTGGGGCCCGCCCGGCAGCGCCGCCCGGCACGAGTACGACCCCTACCGGCTGATCCGCGCGGAGCACCCGCTGCCGCCCCCCGCCTTCTACCTGGACGTCGGCACCGGTGACTACGAGCGCATGGTCCGCATGAACCGCACCGTGCGCGACGCCCTGCGCACCCGTGGCTGGGACCCCGAGTACCACGAGCGGGAGGGCGGCCACGACTGGGAGTTCGTGGGCCGGTCCCTGCCCCACGCCCTCGGCTTCGTGAGCCGCCGGCTCACCGGGACCGCACCCGTGGGAGCCGCCGCATGAGCGCGGACGTCCTGCTGGTCTCCCGGCCGAGCCCGGGCGTCGTCGTCGCCACCCTGAACCGGCCGCACCGGCGGAACGCCCTGACCGAGGAGGTCTTCCGGGCACTCGGCGAGCTCTGCGCCCGGCTGCGCGACGACGCCGCCGCCCGTGTGCTGATCCTGTGCGGCGCGGCAGAGACCTTCTCCTCCGGGTACGACGTCGACGAGGTCGGCCGCGTCGCCGCCCTGGAACCGCTGGAACTCATGGCCCTGCTGGACCGCCAGTCCCGGGTGATCACCGCGCTGCGCGAGCTGCCCCAGGCGGTGATCGCCGCCGTGGACGGCGCCGCGGCGGGCGCGGGCCTCTCCCTCGCCCTCGCCGCCGACATCCGGCTGCTCACCACCCGGGCCCGGCTGCGGGCCGCGTTCGTGCGCATGGGCCTCTCGGGCGGCGACATGGGCGCCTCCTGGCTGCTGCCGCGCCTCGCCGGCTTCGGCTTCGCCTCCGAGATGCTGCTCACGGGACGGTTCGTCGACGCGGAGGAGGCCGCGCGGCACGGCATCGCCAACCGCGTCACCGCCGCGTCGGACCTGATGCCCGTCGCCCTGGAGACGGCCGGGCAGATCGCCGAGAACAGCCCCGTGTCCCTGCGGCTCACCAAGCACGTCCTGCAGGCCAACGCCGACGCGCCCTCGCTGGCCGTGGCCCTCGAACGCGAGGCCCCGGTCCAGGTGGCGGCCGCCAAGTCGGCGGACGTCCGGGAGGCCGTGGCGGCCTTCCGGGAACGCCGCGCGCCGCACTTCGGACCCGCGACCCCGGCGGAGGCCGGAGAGACCAAGGAGGAACAACGATGAACACGACCACCACCTGGCGCCCGGCCCTGGTGGAGCCCGCCGGGGCCGGCACCGACGCGAGCCCGCGGGGACTGCTCGAATACCTCGCCGGAACCGACGTGGCCGGCCTGCTCACCCGCGAGAAGGCCGTCGTCTTCCGCGGCTTCGGCGTCGCCGTCGACACCTCCTACGAGACCGTCGCCGACGCCCTGCTGACCGGCCGGCTCGCCTATGTGCACGGCAACTCGCCGCGCACCAAGGTCGGACGGAACGTCTACACCTCGACCGAGTACCCGTCCGAGTACGAGATCTCGATGCACAACGAGATGTCGTACGCCCGGTCCTGGCCCACCCGGCTGCTGTTCCACTGCGACGTGGCCCCGGCCACCGGCGGGGCCACGCCCGTGGTCGACGGGCAGCTGTGGCTCGAGTCCCTGGACGCCGAGGTCCGCGACGCCTTCGCCGGCGGGGTGCGGTACACCCAGAACCTGCACGACGGCATCGGCTTCGGCAAGAGCTGGCAGGCCACGTTCGAGACGCAGGACCGGGACGAGGTCGAGGCGTTCCTCGCCGGCGCCGGGGCCGAGTGGCAGTGGCGCGGCGACGGCTCTCTGTGGATCAGCCAGCTGCGCACCGGCACCCTGGAGCACCCCGTCACCGGCACCACCGTCTGGTTCAACCAGGCCGACCAGTGGCACCCGGCCGGACTCGGCGAGGACGCCGCCGCCCTGGCCGCCGTCGTCCCCGAGGACGAGCTGCCGCAGAACGTCACGTTCGCCGACGGCTCCCCGATCCCCGATGCGTACATCCGGCACATCCAGGAGACCGGCATGCGGCTGGCCGTCGACGTCGACTGGCAGCAGGGCGACCTGCTGCTCGTCGACAACATCGCCGCCGCGCACGGCCGCCGGGCCTACACCGGCGACCGGCGCATCCTCGTCGCCATGTCGTGAGGAAGCGTGTGAGAAGCGTGTGAGAAGGGGGAAGCCCCGTGGCCGCCGGCCACGGGGCTTCCCCCTTGCTTCTCCCCGCTAGTGGTCGCGGTGGACGGCCTGTTCGGCCATCGTGCGCAGGCCCGCCGACCAGTCGGGGCGCACACCCTCGCGGACGGCCTCGACGGCCGTCGCCAGCCGCTCGTCGATGATCCGCTCGACCCGGTCGCGGATGCCCGTCCGCAGCAGCAGGTCGTGCAGCTCGTCGGGGTCGGTGCCCGTAAGGTCGTCGCCCACCAGCTCCCGGACGGCCGGCTCGCCGCGCAGGGCGATGGACATCAGCAGCGTCATCTTGTGCTGCTTGAAGTCCAGCCGGTTCGGCTTGCCGGTGGCCGCCGAGCTGCCGAACGCGTCCAGCAGGTCGTCGCGCAGCTGGAACGCCTCGCCCACGGCCAGGCCGTAGGTCTCGAAGGGGGCCAGCAGCGCGTCCGCGCCCGCCAGCCGGGCGCCCATGGCCAGCGGACGGTAGACGGTGTAGCGGCCCGACTTGAACAGCGCGATCCAGCTGGACAGTTCGGGGTCGGGCACGAAGTCCGCAGCGGCCCGCACATCCAGGAACTGGCCCACCATCAGCTCGGTGGACAGCTCGCCCCACACCTCGCGCACCCGGGGCGGGCAGTCGGCGAGCAGCCGCTCCGCGTACACCAGGGCGAGGTCGCCGGCGAGGACGGCGACGCTCTCGCCGTACCGCCGGGCCTCCCCGCGCCAGCCGCGCCGCTCGTGCAGCTCGGCGTGCGCCATGTGGGCGGTGGGGGCGCCCCGGCGCAGCTCGGCGGCGTCCATCACGTCGTCGTGCAGCAGCGCGAACGTGTGCAGCAGCTCCAGCGCCGCGGCCACGTCGACGATCTCCCGGGCGTCCGGGTCGCCGCCGCCGGCCAGATAGCCGGCGACGCAGAAGGCGGGGCGCAGCCGCTTGCCGCCGCTGCCGAGCATGCGGGCGACACAGTCGATCAGTTCGGTGGAATCCGGGTTGAGCGCGGCCCAGGAACGGCGCTCGCGGGCTATGAAATCTTCGAGACGTCGCTCGACCCGAGCCAGTACGCGATTGCGTTCCTCGAGGGCGACACCGGTGAATTCTTGGCTCACCGGCAGGGCGGTCGACATGGCAGCTCTCCTGATGCCGGGGCAGCGGTCGGACGGATGGACCGATTGCGAATAGTGCTGCTGCCGCGTGGGTGTCCAGCCTCGTTTCTCGCACACCCGCGGCGCTTGCGGAAGAGGCAGCTGGCCGTCCAGCGGCTGTCCAGGTGGGGTGCCGGACGCCTGGTTAGTCTCGCCTCCGGCAAGCGGGCCGTACCGGTGGGCGATTCACTTCAGAAATTGCAGCTGACTGCTCCCGGGACGAAACACAGAACGAATGTCAACGGGGCGGCATTCGGTGGAAAGAGCGTCTTCTTTTCATGTACTGCCCGGGCATCCTAGGTGAGTTGGCGAGGAGTCATGGAACGGTCTCAGTCTTTCCCGGACGGCGAGCGGATACTCCCCTTGACCGGTGCGCAGGCGGGAGTCTGGTTCGCGCAGCAGGTGGAGCCGGACAGCCCGATCTTCCGGGCCGCCGAATACCTGGAGATCCACGGCTCGCTGGATCCCGCGCTGTTCGAGCGGGCTCTGCGGCAGGTGGTCACCGAGGCCGACGCCCTGCACATCCGCTTCCTGGACACCGACGAGGGCCCGCGCCAGACCGTCGGGCCGCAGCCCGCGTGGCGGCTGGAGGTCCTCGACGTCTCCGCCGAGGCCGACCCCCGGCGGGCCGCCGAGGAGTGGATGGGGCGCGACCTGCGCCGCAGGATCGACCTGACCCGCTCCCCGCTGTTCACCTACGCCCTCTTCCGGGTGGCCGAGGACCGCTGGTTCTGGTACCACGCCTACCACCACATCCTCATCGACGGCGTCGGCGCCTCCCTGGTCGTCCGCCGCCTCGCCCACCTCTACTCCTCCCTGGCCGCCGGGACCGAACCCGACCCGGCGCCCTTCGAGTCCGTCCGCACCCTGCTGGACGACGACTTCGCCTACCGCGACTCGGAATCCTTCGAGGAGGACCGGGCGTTCTGGCGCGAGCGCTTCGCCGACCGGCCGGAGCCGGTCGCCCTCGCGGCCCGCCCGCTGCGCCCCACCGCCGACTTCGTCCGGCGCAGCGCCCGGCTGCCGAAGGACGTCCAGGAGGCCGTGACGCGCGCCGCCGAGCGGATCGGCGTGGCCCGCTCCCGGATCGTCGTCGCCGCCACCATGGCGTACACGCACCGCATGACCGGGCTCACGGACGTGGTGCTCGGCCTGCCCGTCACCGCCCGCCTCGGTGAGAAGACCCGCCGGGCCGTCGGCATGGCGGCCAACGTGCTGCCGCTGCGGGTCGCCGTCGACTCCGCCACGACCGTCGGCGAGCTCCTCGACCGCACGCGCACCGCGCTGCGCGAGGTCGTGCCCCACCAGCGCTACCGGGGCGAGGACCTGCGCCGCGACCTCGGCCTGCCCAACGACCACCGCCGGTTCTTCGGCCCGCTGCTCAACGTCGTGCCGTTCGACTACGACCTGCGCTTCGCCGGCAGCCGCGCCGACGCGCACAACATGTCGCTGCGGCTCATCGAGGACCTGGCGATCTCCGTCTACGACCGGGCCGACGGCAGCGAGATCCGCGTCGACTTCGACGTCCACCCGGAGCTGTACGACGCGGCGGAGCTCGCCGCCCACCAGGACCGCTACATCCGCTTCCTGGGCAGGCTGGCGGACGCCCTCGACGAGCCCGGCACGCCCGTCGGCCGGCTCGGGCTGCTCGACGGCGAGGAGCTCGCCGCCGTCGTCCCGCCGCCGGCCGAGGAGGCGCCGGCCGGGAACGGTCCGACGCTGCCCGCGCTCTTCGAGCGGCAGGCCGCCCTCTCCCCGGACGCCCCGGCGGTCGAGTTCGAGGGCGATGTGCTGACCCACGCCGAACTCAACCGGCGCGCCAACCGGCTCGCCCGGCTCCTCGCCGACGGCGGCGTGGGGCCGGAGGACCGGGTCGCCCTGCTGCTGCCCCGCTCCCTCGACTTCGTCGTCGCCGTCCTCGCCGTCGCCAAGACCGGCGCCGCCTTCCTCCCGCTCGACCCCGCCTACCCGGCGGCCCGCATCGACCACGTCCTCGGTGACGCGGCGCCCGCCCGCGTCCTCGCCGCCTCCGCCACCGCCGCCCTCGCCGGGGCGGCCGGCAGCCCGGTGCTGAACCTGGACGACCCCGCCGTCCGGGCCGATGCGGCCGGCCGCGCGGACACCGACCTCACCGACGCCGAGCGCGTCGCCCCGCTGAGCCCGCGCCACCCCGCGTACGTCATCTACACCTCCGGCTCCACCGGCCGGCCCAAGGGCGTGATGGTCACCCACGAGGGCATTCCGCACCTGGCGGAGACCTTCGTCTCCCGCCTGGGCGTACGGCCCGGCGACCGGGTGCTGCAGTTCGCGGCCATGGGCTTCGACGCGATGGTCCCCGAGCTGTGCATGGGCCTGCTGTCGGGGGCGGCCTTCGTGCTGGCCCCGGGGGAGCGGCTGATGCCCGGCGACCCCCTGGCCGCCTTCACCCGCGAGGCGGGCATCACCCATGCGATCCTGCCGCCGTCCTCCCTGGCCGTCATGGACCCCGAACGGGACCTGCCGGCGGACATGACGATCCTCGTCGCCGGCGAGGCCGTGCCCGCCGAGCTGGTGGCCCGCTGGTCGCGCGGCCGGCGCATGGTCAACGGCTACGGGCCCACCGAGACCACGGTGTGCGCCACCATGAGCGAGCCCCTCGCCGGCGGCGGCGAGCCGCCCATCGGCCTGCCCCTGCCCGGCACCCGCGTGCACGTCCTCGACGCGGCCCTCCAGCCCGTGCCCGCGGGCGTCACCGGCGAGCTGTACGTCGCCGGGCCCGCGCTGGCCCGCGGCTACCTCGGCCGCGCGGCGCTGACCGGCGAACGGTTCGTCGCCGACCCCTTCGGCCCGGCCGGCAGCCGCATGTACCGCACCGGCGACCTGGCACGCCGCCGCCCCGACGGCGTCCTGGAGTTCGCCGGCCGCGCCGACGAACAGGTCAAGATCCGCGGCTACCGGGTCGAGCCCGGCGAGACCGAGGCGGCCCTGCTGGAGGTGGACGGCGTCGCCCAGGCCGTCGTCGCCGTCCGCCGCGACGCGACCGGCGTCCCCGCCCTCGCCGGCTACCTCGTGCCGGCCGCGGGCCACGGGACGGACCTCGCCGCCGTTCGCGCTGAGCTGGCCGCGCGACTCCCCGGCCACCTGGTCCCGGCCACCCTCACGGTCCTGGACGCGATCCCGGTCACCCCCAACGGCAAGACCGACCGCAAGGCCCTGCCCGACCCGGCGGCGGCCGCCCCCGCCGACCGCCCCCGCACCGCGCCGCGGGACGAGCGCGAGAGCGCGCTGTGCGCACTCTTCGCCGACCTGCTGGGTGTCGACGCCGGCGGGCCTGCCGCCCCCGGCGGTGACACGCCCGGCGCCGCCGGCCTCGGCATCGACGACGACTTCTTCGCCC
>NZ_JBFAPH010000210.1:0-11321 GCF_040675635.1 Streptomyces sp. NPDC049577 | reverse complement strand
GTCCGTCCGTCGGCGGCGTCCCGGAACTCTCCGTCGATGTAGTTGCGCAGACGACGCAGCTCGGTGGTCACTGTGCCACCCCTTCTGTCTTGTCCGATGGGTGAGATGGGTGAGGCCGCCAGCCTAATTCGTCGGACCACGCTTTCGACATACCCCTGGGGCATGAACGACGGAATCAGTACTACCGGCAACCTGCCGCAACGGATTTCATCGATTCATGCTTGCCTCACAGCCGAGTCCTCATGCACAGTGGGGCTCGTGGCCACTCGTAGCGCAGATCCGAAGGGCGTGAACAGCACGCCGCCGATCGATGCCGTCTCCCTGGCGATCATCGAGCAGCTCCAGGAGGACGGGCGCCGCCCGTACGCGGCGATCGGCAAGGCCGTCGGACTGTCCGAGGCGGCGGTGCGGCAGCGCGTGCAGAAGCTGCTCGACCAGGGCGTGATGCAGATCGTCGCCGTGACCGACCCGCTCACCGTGGGCTTCCGGCGGCAGGCGATGGTCGGCGTCAACGTGGAGGGCGATCTCGACCCGGTCGCCGACGCCCTGACGGCGATGGACGAGGTGGAGTACGTCGTGGTGACCGCGGGCTCCTTCGATCTCCTCATCGAGATCGTCTGCGAGGACGACGACCATCTCCTCGAAACGATCAACAAGCGCATCCGCACCCTCCCGGGCGTGCGCTCCACCGAGAGCTTCGTCTACCTCAAGCTCCGCAAACAGACCTACACATGGGGAACCCGATAGCCGTGAGCAAGGACGTCGTGAAGGACACCTCCCGGACGGCGTACGACCACCTGTGGATGCACTTCACCCGCATGTCGTCGTACGAGAACAGCCCCGTGCCCGTCATCGTGCGCGGCGAGGGCACCTACATCTACGACGACAAGGGCAAGCGCTACCTCGACGGGCTGGCGGGCCTCTTCGTGGTGCAGGCCGGGCACGGCCGCACCGAGCTCGCCGAGGCCGCGAGCAAGCAGGCGCAGGAACTGGCCTTCTTCCCGGTGTGGAGCTACGCCCACCCCAAGGCGGTCGAACTGGCCGAGCGGCTGGCCCACTACGCGCCGGGCGATCTGAACAAGGTCTTCTTCACCACCGGCGGCGGCGAGGCCGTCGAGACCGCCTGGAAGCTGGCCAAGCAGTACCACAAGCTCACCGGCAACCCCACCAAGTACAAGGTGATATCCAGGGCCGTCGCCTACCACGGCACCCCGCAGGGCGCCCTGGCCATCACCGGCCTCCCGGCCCTCAAGGCCCCCTTCGAGCCGCTGGTCCCCGGCGCGCACAAGGTGGTGAACACCAACATCTACCGGGCGCCGGTCCACGGCGACGACCCCGAGGCCTTCGGCCGCTGGGCCGCCGACCAGATCGAGCAGCAGATCCTCTTCGAGGGCCCGGACACCGTCGCCGCCGTCTTCCTGGAGCCCGTGCAGAACGCCGGCGGCTGCTTCCCGCCGCCCCCCGGCTACTTCCAGCGCGTCCGCGAGATCTGCGACCGGTACGACGTGCTGCTCGTCTCCGACGAGGTCATCTGCGCCTTCGGCCGGCTCGGCACGATGTTCGCCTGCGACAAGTTCGGCTACGTGCCCGACATCATCACCTGCGCCAAGGGCATGACCTCGGGCTACTCCCCCATCGGCGCGGCCGTGGTCTCCGACCGGATCGCCGAGCCGTTCTTCCGGGGGAACAACACCTTCCTGCACGGCTACACCTTCGGCGGGCACCCCGTCTCGGCCGCCGTCGCCCTGGCCAACCTCGACATCTTCGAGCGCGAGGGCCTCAACCAGCACGTACTGGACAACGAGGCGGCCTTCCACGCCACCCTCTCCCGGCTGCACGACCTGCCGATCGTCGGCGACGTGCGCGGCAACGGCTTCTTCTACGGCATCGAGCTGGTCAAGGACAAGACCACCAAGGAGTCGTTCACGCCCGAGGAGTGCGAGCGGCTGCTCTACGGCTTCGTCTCCAAGGCCCTGTTCGAGAACGGCCTGTACTGCCGGGCCGACGACCGCGGCGACCCGGTCATCCAGGTCGCGCCGCCGCTGATCTCGGACCGGTCGACGTTCGACGAGATCGAACAGATCGTCCGGGGCGTCCTGACCGAGGCCTGGACGAAGATCTGACCGCGCCCCGCACCGGCGCGGCCCGCGCGCACCCGCGTGCGCAGGCCGCGCCGCTGCGCGCCGGACACCCCGGCTCCGCGCCCTCGTCGCACCGCCGTGCACCCGGTGCGCCCGGCCGAATGAGTCCGATGGGAGGAAAGTAGGGCACTCCCGCGCCGAGCCTGGGCGGAGGCTAGGATCACCGTTCCGTACGGTGCCAGTGACCCAATGGCCTCCGGTTCGTTCACCCGGTCAGGGGAACGGACCCTCTCAGCGACCCGAGGTGCTCGATATGGTGGCCCCGCCGGACAACGACGTGCTCTGGGCACGTGGCCTGCATTATTCCTACAGCGGTTCCCCAGCCCTGACCGGGATCTCGATCGGCGTCCGCGAGGGGGAGATCCTCGCCGTCACCGGGCCCCGCGGTTCCGGCAAGACCACGCTTCTGAAGTGCCTGTCCGGACAGCTCCTGCCGGACCCGGGCGAGGTGTGGTTCAACAGTGCCCCCGTGCACACCCTCTCCCGCGCGGCCCGCGAGCGGCTGCGCCGGGAGCGGTTCGGCTGGATCGACAGCGAACCCCACCTGGTCCCCGAACTCAACGGCTGGGAGAACGCCGCCCTGCCGCTGCTGGCGCGCGGCGTCGGCCACCGCACCGCCAAGCAGACCGCCCTGGAGTGGCTGGAGCGCCTCGACGTCGGCGACTGCGCCCGCAAGCGCCCCGCCACGCTGTCGCAGGCCCAGCGCCAGCGCATCTCCATCGCCCGCGCCCTGGCCGGGGAACCGACCGTCGTCTTCGCCGACGAGCCGACCGCCCCGCTGCACACGGCCGACCGCGCGCAGGTGCTGCGCACGCTCACCACGGCCGCCCGCTCGCACGACATCACCGTCGTCCTCGCCACCCTCGACGAGGAGAGCGCGAGCCTCGCCGACCGCGTGGTCGCCCTCGCCGACGGCCGCCGCAGCGGCGCCATCCCGGTCCCGGACGCGTCCGAAGGGGAGGGCAGGGCCGCGTGCTCAGTCTCCGCCTAGCGCGCGGCGCGCACCCGCTCGTCCTGCTGCGGCGGCTGCTGGTCGCGCTCGCCGCCGCGGGAGTGGGCTTCCTGCTGCTGTGCACGCTGGGGTACGCCGCGGCGCATCCCGCGCGGACGGAGGAATCGGTCGTACGGCTGCTGTGGTGCGCGGTACCGCTGGCGGCCGTCGTGCAGTTCGCCGTCACGGTCGCCCGCAGCGATCCGGCCACCCGGCCGCGCGACGGGCTGGACGCCGCCG
This sequence comes from Streptomyces sp. NPDC049577, assembly GCF_040675635.1. NCBI lineage: Bacteria > Bacillati > Actinomycetota > Actinomycetes > Kitasatosporales > Streptomycetaceae > Streptomyces > Streptomyces sp. NPDC049577. Next base: position 7,949 of record NZ_JBFAPH010000210.1, on the reverse strand, counting down.
GATTCGGGCCCGTGCGGCTGTCGCTGCTCGCGGCGACCTCTACGGCGATCTCCTGCGGCCTCGGCAGCGCCGCCGCGCTCCTGACCTACCTGGAACTGCGCGGCAGCCTGGGCACCACGCCGTTCAGCGGTTCCGCGGCCGCGGTGCTGGACGGCCGGGCGACGCTGCCGTGGGGCGCGACCCTCACGCTGCTCGGCCTGCTGCCGGCGCTCGCCGCGGGCGCGTGCGCCGTCCTGCTGCGCCCGCGCAAGCAGCCCACGGGCCGCGCCCCCGAGACCACGGCCTCCGGAGAGCCGCTGCCGGAGCGCCGGCCGGCCTACGCGGGTCTGCCGTGGGGAGTGGCGGTCATCGCCATGGGCCTCGCCCTGGAGGCGTACGTGGGCCACGCCCCCGCCCCCCAGCCGAGCGCGCTGCTCGCACTGCCCGGCCGGCAGGGCGCCGCCTCGCCCGGGCTGCTGGGCGGCTGGCTGCTCGCCTCCGTCGGCCTCGTCCTGGCCGGTCCCGGCCTGACGCACTGGTGCGGCGTACTGCTCGCGGCGGGGCGGCCCGGTGCGATGCGGCTGCTGGCCGGGCGGATACTGCAGGACGCCGCCACGCGCATCGGCCGGCCGCTCGGCGTGGTGTGCGCGGTCGCCGCGGCCGCCCTCGCGTGCGCCGAGCTGTACGGCGCGGCCTGGGAGCACTCGGGGCCGCGCCCCTTCGGACCGCTGACCGGGCTCGGCGCGGCCGTCGTCATGGCCTGCGCCACCGCCACGGCCATCACCGCCGCCCTGGACGCCCGCACCCTCCGCGGCGAGACCACCGAGGCGCTGCTGCGCCTCGGCATCCCGCCGTCCCTGCTGCGCGGTGCCGCGGCCGTGCGGACCTGCGTCCTGCTGGCCGCCCTGGCGCCCCTCACCTGGGTGATCGCCGAACTGGCCGCACTGCCGCTCACCCGTTGATGACGCACGTCTCTTGACCGGTTCTTGACCCGAGGCAACTCCGGCACCGATATCGACGTCTGCCTTCTTGCGCACGACGGTTCTCAGGTGAACGGAGCTATTGGTGATCATCGGCCTTGTGACGGCTGTCGCGGCCTCGGCCTGCTACGGCACGGGATCGGTCCTGCAGGCCGTGGGTTCCCGCAAATCGGCCCGCCGGGAGGCCGCGGCGGCCTCCACCGCGGAGGTGACCCAGCACGGCGGACCGAGCCTGTCCTCCACCGCCAAGGCGGCGGTCACCTGGGAGTTCATGCTCGGCACCGTCCTGGACTTCGTGGGCTTCGGGCTGGGCGCCCTGGCGGCCCGGCTGCTGCCGCTGTTCCTCTCCCAGACCGTCATCAGCGCCAACCTCATCGTCACCGCCCTGCTGAGCGTCAAGCTGCTGGGCATCCGGCTGAACGGCCGGGAGTGGTCCTCCATAGCCGTCGTCTGCTCGGCGCTCGTACTTCTGGCCACCGCGGCCGGGCACGAGGGCAGCGGCGAGACCGCCATGTCCACGCACTGGTGGCTGCTGGTCGTCTCGGTCGTCCTGATGGCCGGCGGCACCGTGCTCGTCCGGCTGCTGGGCTCCCGGGCCGCGATCCTGGCCGGCCTGCTGTCCGGCCTCGGCTTCGGCGCGATCGGCGTGGGCGTCCGGATCCTCGACGGCGTCCACCCCTTCGACCTGCCCACCCTCATCGCCGACCCCGCCCTCTACGCGATCCTCGTCTCGGGCGCGGTGGGCATGTACCTGCACACGGTCGCCCTGCAGATCGGCTCGGTCAACGGCGCGACGGCGGCCCTCGTCGTGGGCGAGACGGTGCTCCCGGGCATCATCGGCGTCCTCTGGCTCGGCGACGCGTCCCGCCCGGGCTTCGCCTGGGTGGCGATCCTGGGCTTCATCCTCGCGGTGACAGGCGCGGTGGCGGTGGCCTGCTTCGGCGAACCGGACAGCCACGGAGCTCCGGCGGAGCCGGAGCGGGAACGGGAGCCCGTCGGCTGAGGTTGTGGGCAGTCGTGGGGCGGGTCAGGGGAGCAGAACGACCTCGGCCACGTCGAACGTGACCCCCACCCGCGCCCCCACCTCCGGCGCACCCCCCAGCCCGCACGACGCTTCGAGCTCCGGCCCGGCCTCCGGCCGCAACCGCACCGCGACGTGATCCCCCCGGAACGTCCGCGCCGTCACGGCGCACGACAGCCCCGCCTCCCCCACCGGAACCACCCGCACCCCGCCCGGCCGCACCAGCACCCGGCAAGCCCCCGCCGCCGTCCCCGGCGGGACAGGGACGGCCCCCCAGACGGTCTCCGCGCGGGCCCCGCTCACCGTCCCCGGCACGATGTTGTCGAACCCCAGGAACCGCGCGACGAACTCGGACGCCGGCCGCTGCCAGACCTCCAGCGGCGTACCCGCCTGCGCGACCCGCCCGTCGCGCATCACCACGACGCGATCGGCGAGGGCGAAGGCCTCGCCCTGGTCGTGCGTGACGGCCAGCACGGTGGTGCCCAGCCGGCGGAAGAGGGCGCGCAGTTCGACGACGAGCCGCTCCCGCAGCCCCCGGTCGAGCTGCCCCAGCGGCTCGTCCAGCATCAGCAGCCTCGGCTCGGGGGCCAGCGCACGCGCCAGCGCGACGCGCTGCTGCTCGCCACCGGACAGCGTGGCCACGGCCCGCCGCTCGGCGCCCGGCAGCCCGACCAGTTCCAGCGTCTCCGCGACCGTGCGCCCGGCCTCCCGCCGGCGAAGGCCCCGCATCCGCAGGCCGAAGGCGACGTTGCCGCCGACGTCCCGCTGCGGGAAGAGCTGGTGGTCCTGGAACATCAGGCCCACCCCGCGCCGGTGCGTCGGCACCCCGTCCAGGTCCTCGCCCCCGAGGAACACCCGCCCGGCGTCGGCCCGTTGCAGCCCGGCGACGACCCGCAGCAGCGTCGACTTGCCGCTGCCGCTGGGCCCCAGCACGCACACGATCTCGTGCTCGGCGACGTCCAGGTCCACGCCGTCCAGCGCGGCGCGCTCACCGAAGCGGACGGTGACGCCCTTCAGGCTCAGGGACATCTAGAACTCTCCCGTACGGTCGGCGCGGACGCGCTCCAGTACCAGCAGCGCCGCCGCGCAGACCAGCATCAGGATCGTGCTGAGGGCCATCGCCTGCCCGTAGTTGAACTCGCCGGGCCGGCCGAGCAGCCGGGCCACGGCCACCGGCAGGGTGGGGTTGTCGGGGCGGGCGATGAAGACGGTCGCCCCGAACTCGCCGAGCGACACGGCGAACGCGAAGCCGGCGGCGATCGCCAGGGCCCGCCCGACCAGCGGCAGGTCCACCTCGCGCCACGCCCTCAGCGGTGAGGCGCCGAGCACGGCGGCCGCCTCGCGCAGCCGCTCGTCCACGGCACGCAGTACGGGCAGCATGGTGCGGACGACGAAGGGCACGCCCACCAGCGCCTGGGCCAGCGGCACCAGGATCCAGGAGGTGCGCAGGTCCAGCGGCGGCTCGTCGAGGCTGATGAGGAAGCCGAAGCCGACGGTGACGGCCGAGGTGCCCAGCGGCAGCATCAGCAGCGCGTCGAAGCCGCGGACCAGCCGGCTTCCGTCCCGCCGGGTGAGCGCGGCGGCGGCGAGCCCGCCGATCGCCACGGCGATGGCCGTGGCGGCCAGCGCGTACGCGACCGAGTTGCCGATGGCCTCCAGCGGGGCGACGACCAGCGTTGCGCCGTTGCCCCCGGTGGAGGCGAGCGCGCGGTAGAAGTCCGGGCCGTAGCCGTGGGGGCCGTCGAAGGAGCGCAGGACGAGTACGGCCAGCGGGAGCAGGAGCAGCAGGGCGATGACGGCGAGGACGAAGCCGAGCAGCGCCCACTGACCGGCCCCGCGGGGGCGGCGCGCGGTGCGGGCGGGGTCGACCAGCTTCAGCGTGCTCTCGCGGCGCCGCACGGTCCGGGCGTGGACGAGCAGCAGCAGGGCCACGGCGGCGAACTGCAGGAGGGTGAGCACGGCGGCCGTGGGCAGATCGAGCAGCTGCGCGGTCTGCTGGTAGATCTCCACTTCCAGGGTGGCGTAGCGGGGGCCGCCGAGGATCTGGACGACACCGAAGGAGGTGAAGGTGAAGAGGAAGACCATGAGGGCCGCGGCCGCCACGGCGGGCGCCAGCGCGGGGAGGGTCACCCGGCGCCAGGCGGCCCACCGGCCGGCGCCGAGCACCCGGGCGGCCTCCTCCTGGCGCGGGTCGAGCTGCGCCCACAGTCCGCCGACCGTGCGGACGACCACCGCGTAGTTGAAGAAGACATGCGCGACGAGGATCGCCCAGACGGTGGTGTCCAGGCGGACGCCCCACATCTCGTCCAGCAGCCCGCCCCGCCCGAGCAGTGCGAGGAAGGCGGAGCCGACGACGACGGTCGGCAGCACGAACGGCACGGTGACCAGCGCGCGCAGCAGTCGTTTGCCGGGGAATTCCAAGCGCGCGAAGACGTACGCGCCGGGGAGCGCGAGGGCGAGCGTGAGCGCCGTCGAAGCGGCCGCCTGCCAGGTGGTGAACCACAGGACGTGCCCGGTGCCCGGGTCCGTGACGACCTCGCCGATGCGGGCGAGCTGCCACTGCCCGCCGTCCGTCAGCCCCCGGGAGACGATCGCGGTGACGGGGTAGGCGAAGAAGATCCCGAAGAAGGCGAGCGGCACGGCCATCAGGCCGAGCCGCACCGCCGTGCGCCGGGCTCCCGCTCGGGGCGGCTTCCGGTCCGCCGCCGCGCCGGGTGCTTCTACTTCAGGACGAGCGAGGACCATTCCTTGACCCACTGGTCGCGGTTCTTGGCGATCTGCTCGGGCGCGAGCACCTGCGGGTCGGCGATCTGCGCGCCGTACTTGGTGAACAGCTCGGGCAGCTTGGCGTCCTGGTTGACGGGTCGGACGTACATCTGCAGCGGCATGTCCTCCTGGAAGGTACGGCTCAGCAGGAAGTCGAGCAGTGCCTTGCCGCCCTCGGTGTTCCTGGCGCCCTTGAGCAGCCCGGCGAACTCGGTCTGGCGGAAGCAGGTGCCGGTCGCGACACCGGTCGGGGCCTCGGCCGGCAGGGGCTCGGCACCGACGACCTCGGCGGGCGGGCTGGAGGCGTAGGAGACGACCAGCGGCTTGTCGCCCTTGGCCTTCTTGCCGCCGGCGGAGCCGGAGAAGCGCTCGCTGTAGGCCTGCTCCCAGCCGTCGACGACCTCGACGCCGTTGGCCCTGAGCTTCTTCCAGTAGTCCTGCCAGCCGGTCTCGCCGTACTTGGCGACGGTGGCGAGCTGGAAGGCGAGGCCGGGCGAGGAGGTGGCCGCGTTCTCGGTGACGAGGAGGTTCTTGTACTCCGGCTTGACCAGGTCGTCGAAGGACTGCGGCGGGGCCAGCTTGTGGCCGGCGAAGTAGGCGCGGTCGTAGTTGACGCAGATCTCGCCGGTGTCGACGGGGGTGACGCGGTGCTCGCTCGCGTCCGGCTGGTACTTCTTGTCCACCCGGTCCAGGCCCTTGGCCGTGTACGGCGTGAAGAGGCCGTTGTCGAGCGCGCGGGAGAGGAGCGTGTTGTCGACACCGAAGAACACATCGCCCTGCGGATGGCTCTTGGAGAGGATCGCCTGGTTGACGGCCTGGCCGGCGTCGCCGCCCTTGATCGTCTTGACCGTGTAGCCGGTCTGGCGGGTGAACTCCTTGAGCACGGAGTCGGAGGCGACGAAGGAGTCGTGGGAGACGAGGGTGACGGTCTTGCTGCCCTTCCCCCCACCACCGGACTCGCCCGAGCCCTGGTCGTCCGAGCCCGACCCGCATGCGGCCAGAACGGGCAGGCCGAGGACGGCGACGGCGGCCGCGCAGACGGCACGCCGCAGATTGGTGTTCATGATGATGCTGACTCCCTACGCCGGCATGACCCGGATCAGGTCCGAGGGTCTGCGGCAGGTGCCGCACTCTCAGCGCCGAAGCGCTCCCCTGTCGGATTGTTCATTTGTGCGAAGGCACCGTATCAGTGCCGGTGGCGGTGCCGGTGGGTGCGCTCAGCGCTCCGTGGCGGCCAGCTGGCCGCAGGCCCCGTCGATCTCCTGACCGCGGGTGTCACGGACGGTCACCGGCACGCCGTGCGCGGCGATGGCCTCGACGAACGCCCGCTCGTCCTCGGGACGGGACGCCGTCCACTTCGAGCCGGGCGTGGGGTTGAGCGGGATGAGGTTGACATGCACCCGCTTGCCCCGCAGCAGCCGGCCGAGGAGGTCGCCGCGCCACGCCTGGTCGTTGATGTCGCGGATCAGGGCGTACTCGATGGAGATCCGGCGGCCGGACTTCTCCGCGTACTCCCAGGCGGCGTCCAGGACCTCGCGGACCTTCCAGCGGGTGTTGACCGGCACCAGGGTGTCGCGCAGCTCGTCGTCGGGCGCGTGCAGCGAGACGGCCAGACGGCACTTGAAGCCCTCGTCGGCGAACCGGTGCATCGCGGGGACCAGGCCGACCGTGGAGACGGTGATGCCGCGCTGGGACAGCCCCAGGCCGTCCGGCTCCGGGTCCGTGAGCCGGCGGATGGCGCCGACGACGCGCTTGTAGTTCGCGAGCGGCTCGCCCATGCCCATGAAGACGATGTTCGACAGCCGCGCCGGGCCTCCGGGCACCTCGCCGTCGCGCAGGGCGCGCATGCCGTCGACGATCTGGTGCACGATCTCGGCCGTCGACAGGTTGCGGTCCAGACCGGCCTGGCCGGTGGCGCAGAACGGGCAGTTCATGCCGCAGCCCGCCTGCGAGCTGATGCACATGGTGACCCGGTCGGGGTAGCGCATGAGCACCGACTCGACGAGCTTGCCGTCGTGCAGCCGCCAGAGGGTCTTGCGGGTGGTGTCGTCGTCGCACGAGATGTGCCGCACCACACGCATCAGCTCCGGCAGCAGTTCGCCCGCGAGCTTCTCGCGGGCGGCAGCCGGGATGTCCGTCCATGCCGCCGGGTCGTGGGCGTACCGGGCGAAGTAGTGCTGGGACAGCTGCTTCGCGCGGAACGGCTTCTCGCCGATCGCGGCGACGGCCTCACGGCGCTCGGCGGGACTGAGGTCGGCAAGGTGCCGCGGGGGCAGCTTGGCCCCGCGCGGCGCGACGAAAGTGAGTTCTCCGGGTGCAGGCATGGTTCTACCAGTGTCGCAGACGTACGGCGAAGGGCCCGCCGCCCTGTGGACGACGAGCCCCTCACGTATCGAACAACCGGCCAAAGCCGCAGGTCGGCGGCTAGGAGCCGACGAACACCACCAGCAGCAGCCAGAAGACCGGTGCCGTCGGCAGCAGGGAGTCCAGCCGGTCCATGATCCCGCCGTGGCCCGGGAGCAGGGCGCCCATGTCCTTGATGCCCAGGTCCCGCTTGATCATGGATTCGCCGAGGTCGCCGAGGGTGGCGCTGACGGCGACCGCGAGGCCCAGCAGCAGGCCCTGCCACCAGACGCCGTCGTCGATCAGGTACTGCATGCACAGCGCGCCCGCCACCATGGCGAACAGCACCGCGCCGACCAGGCCCTCGCGGGTCTTGCCGGGGCTGATGCGCGGGGCGAGCTTGCGCTTGCCGAAGCGCCAGCCGACCGCGTAGGCGCCGGTGTCGCTGACGACCGTCAGGATCAGGAAGGTCAGCACCCGCCAGTTGCCGTCCCCCGCGGCCAGCATCAGGGACACGAAGGTGGCGAGGAACGGCACGTAGAACGCCGCGAAGATGCCGGCCGTGACGTCCCTCAGGTAGTCGTCCGGCGACTCGGTCATCCGCCAGACCAGCACCGCCAGCGCGGTGAAGGCCATCGCCACCCAGGCGCCCTCCGCGCCGCCCACGTAGCCGGCGACGGTCATGGCGACGCCGCCGATGGCGAGCGGCACCAGGGGAGCCTTGATGTTCTTGCGCTCGCGGAGCCGGGAGGTCAGCTCCCAGAGCACGGCCGTAGTCCGGGGAGAGCCGGTCCAGCTCCAGGACCATGACCTCGTCCGGCCCGAAGCCCTGGCCCGTCCGGCTGTCGCGGTTGAGACTG
>NZ_JBFAPH010000209.1:0-11329 GCF_040675635.1 Streptomyces sp. NPDC049577 | reverse complement strand
GCCGGCTCGACCGCGCCGACACCCTCGCCCGCGTCCTGCGCTCCGTCTTCCGCCGGGACGCCTCGCTGGGCCTCGGCTACGGCGTCACCTCCTTCCTGGCCGCCGTCGCCGTCTGGGCCGCCGGCACGCCCGCGCAGCGCCGCCGGACCGCCGACCTGCTGCTGGGCGGCGGACGCCTCGCCATCGCCTACCACGAGCTCGCGCACGGCAACGACTTCGTCCGCAACGAGTTCGCGGCCGTCCCCCAGCACGGCGGCCGCGCCGGCTTCCGGCTCGACGGACGCAAGGAAGTCATCAACAACGCGGCACGCGCCGAGGCCATGGTCCTCTTCAGCCGCACCTCCCCCGAGCCCGGGCCGCGCAGCCACTCCGTCCTGCTCGTCGACGGCACCCGGCTGCCCCGCGACCGCTTCACCCGGCTGCCGCGCTACGAGACGACCGGCGTACGCGGCTGCGTGATCGGCGGCTTCGACTTCCACGACTGCCCCGTACCGGCCGACGCGCTGGTCGGCACCCTCGGCCAGGGCGTCGAACTCGCCCTGCGCTCCTTCCAGATCACCCGCAGCGCCGTGCCCGGTATGGTCCTCGGCGGCGCGGACACCGCCCTGCGCACGGTCGTCGGCTTCGCCGTCGAACGGCAGCTGTACGGCCGGTCCGTCTTCGACATCCCGCACGCGCGCGCCACCCTGGCCGGTGCCTTCGCCGACCTGCTGATCTGCGACTGCCTGGCCCTCGTCGGCACCCGCGCGGTCCATCTGCTGCCCGAGCAGACCAGCGTCTACGCCGCCGCCGTCAAATACCTCGTGCCCAAGCTGCTCCAGGAGACCGTCTACGACCTGTCGATCGTGCTGGGCTCCCACTTCTACGTCCGCGACGGCGCCTACGGCGTCTTCCAGAAGCACGTCCGCGACCTGCCCATGACCAGCCTGGGCCACGCCGGGACCGCCGCCTGCCAGGCCACCCTCATCCCGCAGCTGCCCCGCCTCGCCCGCGCCTTCTGGTGCTCCGGGGACGGCGAGGCGCCCCGGGCGCTGTTCCGCGTCCACGACGACCTGCCCGCACTGGACACCGGGCGGCTCGCCCTCGCCGCGAACGGCGACGCCCTCGCCGCCTCCCTCGTCGTCCTCGCCGACCGGCTCGCCACCGAGGACGCCGGCGCCGACGGACCCCTGGGCGTGGTGCGCGACCTGGCCGGCGCCCTCACCGGCGAACTGCGCGCCCTGCGCGACACCTGCCGCGCGATGCGCCCCCACGACCGCACCGCGCTCGCCAGCCCCGAGGTCTACGCCCTCGCGGACCGCTACGCGCTCGTCCTCGCCGGCGCGGCCTGCCTCGGCGTGTGGCACGCCCAGCGGCACGACGTACCGGGCCGGGGCCCCTCCGCCTTCCTCGCCGACCCGGCCTGGACGGCCGCGGCCCTGGCCCGGATCTGCCGGCGGCTCGGCCTGCCGGTCCCCGGGGACGCCGCGGACTGCACCGCGGGCCTCCTGCCCGAGGTGCTCGAACGGTTCCACGACCGACGCAGCTACGACCTGTACGACACCCCGCTCGCCGGGGTGACGAATGGAGGCTGAGATGGTGGTGTCCGGAACCAGCCCTCGGGAGAGGGAGTTCCGCAGCTGGCTCCTGGAGCGGCTCGGGCAGTATCTGCGGCGCCCGGTGTCCGAGATCGACACGGGGGTGCCCTTCGCGGAGTACGGGCTCGACTCCGTCGCCGCGCTGAGTCTCTTCGGCGACATCGAGGACGACTTCGGGCTCTATCTGGAGGCGACCGTCGCCTGGGACTACCCCACCGTCGACGCGCTCGCCCGCCACCTGGCCGCCGAGTGCGTCCGCGTGACGGGCCCGCTGGGGGAGGGACCGTGACCGGCGTCGCCGTCCTCGGCCTGGACTGCCGCTTCCCCGGCGCCCCCGACCCGGCCGCCTACTGGCGGCTGCTGGCCCGCGGCGAACGCGCCGAGGACGGCTTCCTGACCGGCGCCGACGCCTTCGACCACGCCTTCTTCGGCATCGACCGCGCCCGGGCCGCCACCATGGACCCCCAGCAGCGCCTGCTGCTCCAGACCGTCTGGCGCGCCCTGGAGGACGCCGGCACCGACCCGTCCGCCCTGGCCGGGAGCGGCACCGGCGTCTACGTCGGCGCCATGGCCGACGACTGGTCGCGCGTCCAGCTGGCCGGCGGCCGGACCCTCACCGCGGGCACCGGCACCGGCGCCGGCCGCGCCATGCTCGCCAACCGCCTGTCGTACCAGCTCGATCTGCGCGGCCCGAGCCTGACCGTCGACTCGGCCTGCTCCTCCGCCCTGGTCGCCGTGCACCTCGCGGCCGGGGCGCTGCTCGCCGGCGAGTGCGACCTCGCCGTCGCCTGCGGCGTCAACCTGATGCTCGACCACGCCCTCGACGACTTCTACCGGCACGCCGGACTGGCCGCGCCCGACGGCCGCTGCAAGCCCTTCGGTGCGGCCGCCGACGGCATCGGACGGGCCGAGGGCGTCGCCGCCGTCGTGCTCCGCCGCGCCGCGGACGCCACGGCGGCCCGGCAGCCGGTGCGCGCGCTGCTGCTGGGCAGCGCCGTCAACCAGGACGGCCGCAGCAACGGCATCGTGGCCCCCTCCCGGCGCGGCCAGCGCGAGGTGATGCGCGCCGCCTGCCGGCGCGCCGGGATCCGCCCCGAACAGGTCGACTGGATCGAGGCGCACGGCACGGGCACACCCGTCGGCGACCTCATCGAGGCCCGCGCGCTCGGCGACGTGTACGGTGCCGGCCGGGACGCGCCGTGCCCGGTGGGTTCCGTGAAGGGCAACATCGGGCACGCCGAGGGTGCCGCCGGGCTCGCCGGGCTGATCAAGGCGGTGCTCGCCCTGGAACACCGCCTGATACCGCCGGTGGTGACCGGGGGCCCGGAGAACACGGCCCTCGATCTCGCCGGACACGGCCTCGTCCTGCCGCGGACGCCCCTGCCGCTCCCGGACCGGCCGGTGATCGCCGCCGTCTCCAGCTTCGGCCTGGGCGGCAGCAACGCCCACGCCCTGCTCGCCACGCCGCCCGCCCCCGGCGGCCCGCCGGCCGCCGCACCGCAGGACGGCCCGGGGGTCTTCACCCTCTCGGCCCCCGACGCCGAGGCGCTGCGCCGCAACCTCCTGGCACAGGCCGACGATCTGGCCGCGCGGTGCGACGAGCCGGTCGCCGAACTGTGCCGCACCAGCAACCGGGTGCGGGCCGGCCTGCCCCACCGCATCGCCCTCCCGGCCCCGGACACCGCGACGCTGGCCGCCGCCCTGCGGGCCGCCGCGGCCACGCCGCGCCCGGGAACGCGCCGTCCCCCCGAACCGCCCTCCGTCGCCCTGCTGCTGGACGAACGTGACGCCCGGGCCACGGCGACGGCCGCCCGGCTGTCCCGGCTCGGACTGCCGGCGACCGCGTCCGGTGGCGAGCCGCCCGGCCTGGTCGTCCGGATCGGCGACGCGCCCGCACCGCAACGCCCGGACGGGGTCCCGGTGGTGTCCGTCCCGGCGGACGCCGACACCCCGGCGCTCGCCAGGGCGGTCGCGGCCCTGTACGAGCACGGCGTGGACCCGGACTGGGACGCGCTCCACCACTCCGGCGGGGTCACCCACCGGCGGCTCGCACCCCAGTGCTTCGCCGGCACACCGGTGACCGCGGAACCTCCCGCCCCCGCCCCCGCTCCAGGCACCGGCGGCCTCGCCGGTACCGTGCGCGAGGAGGTCGCCGGGATCCTCGGCACCGCACCGGGGGAGGTGCGGGACGACGACCGGTTCCACGACGACCTCGGCTTCGACTCGGTGATGGTCATGGAACTCACCCACCGGATCGAGCAACGGCTCCCGGACCTGGGCGAACTGTCGATCCCCGAGATGCTGCCCAGCCTGGTCACCCCCGCCACCCTGACCGGCTATCTGCGGGACCTGCTCGACCGGCCCCGCGCGAGCGCCGGCGTGCGGGAGGCGGGACGATGACGCACCTCGTCTCGGCGGCCTCCGCCCTTCCCGGACCACCGGTCGGCAACGACCGGATCCAGGAACGCCTCGGCCTCTCCCAGGAGTGGATCGAGACCTTCATCGGCACCCGCACCCGCCACTTCGCCGTCGACCTCGACAGCGGCGAGCCCGGCCCCACCCTGGCCGACCTGTGCGTGCTCGCGGCCGGGCGCGCGCTCGACCGGGCCGCGGCCGGCCCCGCGCGCCTGGGCCCCGACGGCATCGCCTTCGTCGTCCTGGCCACCGCCACCCCGGACGCGCTCATGCCGACCACGGCCGCCCTCGTCGCCGAACGGCTCGGCATCACCGGAGCCCCCGTCTACCAGCTGCAGTCCGGCTGCTCCGGCGCGGTGCAGGCGTTCGCCCTCGCCGACGCCCTGCTCACGGCCGGCGCACCGGCCGGACTGGTGCTCGGAGGGGACGTCTGCGCCAAGCACCTCGACCTGACGCGCGACTTCCCCCGCATGCCGCCGGGCGAGCTCGTCAACTACGTGCTCTTCGGCGACGGGGCGGGCGCCGCCGTCGTCACCGCCGGGCCGGCCGGCGCCGTCGCCCGGCTGCACGCACCCCTCCACCACCCCGCCCTGCCGGGGCTCCCGCCGGGACAGCGCGTCGCCTGGTACGGAGCCGCCGACCACGACCGCGGCGGCCCGCCCGTCACCGAGGACTACAAGGCCATCGAACACCGCGTCCCCGAACTGTCCGAACGTATCTGCGCCGAGCTGCTGGACCGGTGCGGCTGGCACGGGCAGCAGCTCGACTACCTGCTGCCCCCGCAGCTCGGCGGCAGGATGACCGCCGCGATCACCGCACGGCTGCGCGACCGGCTCGGCGCCGGGCGGGCCGAGGAGATCTCCTGCGTGGCGGAGACCGGCAACACCGGCAACGCCCTGGTCCTCACCCAGCTCGAACGCCTGCTCCCCCTGCTGGCCCCGGGGCGACGAGCGCTGTGCGCCTGCGTGGAGTCCAGCAAATGGATCACCGCCGGCTTCGGGCTGGAGGCGCTGTGAGCGACACACACAACAAACACGACGAACACCGCACGAGCGGCCTGCGGCGCCTGCGCGCCCTGCACACGGCCGGACAGCTCGCCGTCCGCTACCCCGAGGTGCGCGCCCTGCTCGACGGGCTGGACGACGACCAACTCGCCGGAGCCGGAGTCCTCCTCGCCCGCCTCGCCCCCCGCGACGTGCTGCGCCACCACCCCCGCACCCCGGTCGTCCGCGTCACCGTCTCCGCCGGGCGGGCCGTCCCCGGAGCCGTCGTCGCGCCCCTCGCCGCCGAGTTCGCCCGGCACGGCCTGCTGCTCGACGCGCGATGCGGACAGTTCAACGGCTGGGTCGCCGAACTCGCCGACCCGGCCTCCCCCCTCGCCGCCCACCGGCCCGAGCTGGCCCTGTGCCTGCTCGACCCGGACACCGTCCTCGAAGGGCTGCCGACGCCCTGGACCGCCGCCGACGCCCGCCGGGTGCTCGACGAGCGCCTCGGACTCATCACCCGGCTGGCCTCCGCGCACCGCGGCCGACGGCCGGAGAGCACCCTGGTGCTCAACACCGTCCCGCTCCTGCGCCACCACACCCACCAGCTCCTCGACCTCGCCGACCGTGCCGAACTCGGCATCGCATGGCGCGAGTTCAACACCGGGCTGCTGCGTCTGTCCCGCCCCGGCGACGGCGTCGTCGTCCTCGACCTCGACCCGGTGACCTCGGCCGGCGCCCGCGCCGACGACCCCCGTCTGGGCCTGCACGCCGGCGCCCCGCTCACCGCCGCGCTCCTCGCCGGCCACGCGCGCGAAACCGCCCACCTGGCCCGCGCCCTGCGCGGCCGGACCGGCAAATGCCTCGTCCTCGACCTCGACGGCACCCTCTGGGACGGCACCCTCGACGCCGACGGACCGACCGGGATCCGGATCGGACCCGCACACCTCCGGCTCCAGGGCGTCGTACGGCAGCTGGCCGCGCAGGGCGTGCTGATCGCCGCCTGCACCAAGAACGACGGGGAACCCGTCCGGCGGGTCCTCGCGGACCACCCCGACATGCTGCTGCGCGAGAACGACTTCACAGTCGTCGAGGCCGGCTGGGGACCCAAGCACGAGAGCCTCTCCCGCATCGCCGACACCCTCGGACTGTCCCCCGACGCCCTGGTCCTCGCCGACGACAGCCCCGCCGAACGCATGCTCGTCAAGGCCGCCCACCCCGGCACCGCCGCACCACCCCTGGACACCGAGCCGGCCCTGCACGCCGAACGGCTGCTCGCCGACGGCTGGTTCGACACCCTGCGCCTCACCGACGACGACCGCGCCCGCCCCGGCCGCTACCGCCACCGGGCCCACCGCGCCCGCCTGCGCGCCGCCCACCTGGACCACCGGGACTTCCTGCGCTCGCTCGGCGTCGTCGTGCGCGTCGCCCCCGCGACCGCCCCCGAACTGCCGCGCCTCGCCCAGCTGACCGTCCGCACCAACCGCTGCAACGCCACCGGGTACCGCTGGACCCCCGCCGAGGTCGCCGCCCGCGCCCGCACCGGCACGGTCCTCGGCGTACGGGTCGCGGACCGCTTCGGCGACGAGGGACTGGCCGGTGCGCTCTTCGTCCGCACCGGACACGACACCTGGACGCTGGACAACCTCGTGCTCAGCTGCCGGGTGCTCGGCAGGGAGGTCGAGGACGCCTGCCTCGCCGCGCTCATCGGCGCCGCCCGCGACGCCGGAGCCGCACTCCTGCTCGCCCGCTGGCACGACACCGGCGCCAACGCCGCGGTGCGCGAGCTGTACCTGCGGCACGGCTTCACCCCCCGCGAGCAGGACGGGCTCCTCGCCCGCCCGACCGCGGCGCCGGCGAAGGCCCCGGCGCACATCGGACTGCAGACCGGCACGCAGGAGGAACCGTGGGTGACGTCGGCGAACTGATCGCACTCGTCAACGAGGAACTCGGCACGGCCCTGCGGCCCGCCGACGCCGGTGCCCCGCTCGGCACCCTGCCCGGCTGGGACTCGCTGCTCCTGCTGCGCCTCGTCGCCGTCCTGGAGCGGCACACCGGCCGGCCGCTGCCCGTCGGGGACGTCATCGCCGCCGGCAGCATCGCCGGGATCCACGCCGTGGTGGTGGCCGCGTGAACACCGACCCGTACGACCGCGCCCGCCGCCACACCCGCTACTTCCTCTCCTGGGCCCGTTCGGCGTCCCCCGTCCATCTCGCCGCCGACGTCGACATGTCGGCCGTCGAGGCATACCGGGCGACCGCCCGCGCCGCCGGGACGCGCTGCTCGGTCGCCGCCTGCCTGGTCTGGGCGGCCGGCCGGGTCATGGCGGCACACCCCGAGGCCAACGCCGCGGCGACCGGGCTCCTCGCCCCCCGCACCGTCCGGTTCACTCGCGTGCACGTCAAGCTCGCCGTCGACCGTACGACCCCGCGGGGACGCTGGGTCCACACCGCCGTCCTGCGCGACGCCGACCGGCTCGGACCCCACGAGATCCAGCGGCTCATCGACCGCTGCCGGGACGAGGAGGACAACCGGCACGACGGGGACGACGAGGCCGCCCGGCGCATCCGGTTGCTCGGCCGGCTCCCCGCCCCCCTCGGCCGGCTCGCCTTCCGCGCCGCCGTGGCCGGCACCGGCCGCCGCCCCGAACTGCTGGGCACCGTCGCCGTCAGCTCCCTCGGCGGCCACCGCGTCGACGCCTTCCACGCCCACGGCGGCACCGCGGTCACCCTGAACGCCGGCCGCACCGCCCAGCGCCCGGTCGTGCGCGACGGCCGGCTGGTGCCGGCGCCCGTCATGCGGCTCGGCCTGACCTTCGACCACCGGGTGCTCGACGGCGCCGCCGCCGCCGGCGTGCTCGACGACCTCGTACGACTCCTGGAGGACCCCGATGCCCTTTCCGGCGGAGTTTCCGACGGGCCCGTCGACCATGGGACCGCCCCTGGCCGTGGCGGGACCACAGGGCCCCTGGCAGCAGGTCCTCGACACCCTGGCGGAGCACGGCAGCGTCATCGCCCACGGTCTGCTGGCGGACTGGATCCCCGCTGACCCCGAAGGCCCCGGCCTGCGCCGGATGCTCGGCCGCGACTGGGACCGCTACCACGCGATGCGCCACCCGCCCGTACGCGAACGCTTCGCCGCCTCCCGCCTGCTGCTCAAACACGTCGCCGCCCGCGTCCTGCACGCCGCCCCGCACACCGTCGAACTGGCCTACCACGCCGGCGGCCGGCCCTTCCTGCGCGGCTGCGACCAGATCGGCATCAGCCTCACCCACACCGAACAACTGCTGATGGTCGGCGTCACCCGGCGCGGCTGGATCGGCGTCGACGCCGAACTCGCCGACCGCCCCATGCTCCGCTCCGGCATCGAACGCCAGGTCTGCACCCCGTACGAACGCACCGTGCTCGCCCGCGTCGACGAGTCGCGCCGCAACGAGGAACTGGTCCGCATCTGGACTCTCAAGGAGGCGTACAGCAAGGCCATCGGACAGGGTATGCGCTTCCGCTTCAACGAGTTCGGCTTCGGCCCGAGCGGCCGCCCCGTCCGCGTCCTGCGGCCCGACGGCTCGCCCGGCACCGGCGACGAGTGGAGCTTCGGCACCTGCCGGGTGGCCGACCGGTACACCACCAGCTGGGCCCTGTACGACGCGGGCTTCGGCGACACCCGGGACACGGCCGCCGCCACCATGCTCGACGAGGGCCTGGTCGCCGCCCTGACCGCCGACCCCCTCGACCCCTACGCGGTCACCGCCGGACGGGCCGCCTGATGCCCGCCGGCGACACCCCGGACACCGGCGTCCTGGAGACCGACGTGTGCGTCGTCGGCGGCGGCCCCGCCGGGCTGGCCCTCGCCCTCGGCCTGGTCCGGCGCGGCGTACGCACCACCGTCCTCGAACGGTCCACCGGCGGACAGCGCGAGCTGCGCGGCGAGTCCCTCTCCCCGGACAGCGTGCGCCTGCTCGACCGGTTCGGCGTGCTGGAGCGGCTGCGCGCCGACGCCCTGACCGTGCACCGGCTGGAGGTCGCCGACGCCGGCCGTCCCGTGCTGTCCATCGACTTCGCCCGCTTCCCCTACGCCTACCGGCACCCGATGGAGATCCCCCAGCCCCGGCTCCTCGCCGAACTCACGACCGCCGCCGCCCGGGAACCCGGCTTCCGGCTGCTGCCCGGCCGGACCGCCACCGGCCTGTGGCGCGAGGCGGGACGCGTCGTCGGCGTACGGGCCGCCGGCCCCGGCGGGCCCCTGCGGGTCCGCGCCGCACTGACCGCCGTCGCCGAAGGACGCTTCGGCCGGCTGCGCGAGGAGGCCGGACTGCCCGCCACCGTCCGGCCCCTGCGCCGGGACGTGCTCTGGCTCCGGCTGCCCCGCCCCGCCGCCTGGACGGAACCCGCCTACCGGATCCGCATCCACCGCGACCGGCACGCCCTCGTCCTGCCCGACGCCAACGGCAGCACCGTACGGGTCGGCTTCAGCCTGCCCAAACGCGGACTGCGCGCCCTGCGCGCCGCCGGGATCACCACGCTGCACGAGCGGCTGCGCGAACTCGTGCCCGAACTCGCGGACCGTCCCGAGGCCCTGCCGGGCGACTGGTCGCAGACGGCCCTGCTGGACATCTTCACGGCCGACGTGCCCGTCTGGCACGCCCCCGGTGCCGTCCTGCTCGGCGACGCCGCGCACACCCTGTCACCGGTGCTCGGGCAGGGCGTCAACCACGCCCTCGGCGACGCCGCCGTCCTCGCCCCGCTGGTCGCCGGTGCCCTGGGGGACTCCCGGCCGGGACGGGCGCGGGCGGTGGACGCCGCGACGGCCGCCTACCAGCGCGGGCGGGCTCGAGCGGTCGCCGACTCGCACCGGCTCCAATGCCGCCAGGAACGCGTCTTCACCTGGTCGTCCCGCCCCGCGGCCGCCGCCCGGCGCACGGTCTACCGAGCCCTGCAGACCAGCCCCCGGCTGCGCGCCCGCGTGCTGGAACCCGCCTACTTCGCCGCCCAGCGCGGCGAACGGGCCGACCGGGCCCACGAGGAGGAACGGACATGACGGCACCCACCGGCACGACGGACCGCACCGCTACTACGGACCGCACAGCCATGACGGACCGCACGGCGGACCTCTGCGAACTGCGCGCGTTCGCGCTGCTGCACGCGACGGCCCAGGGCATCTCCGCCGAGCGCGCCTGCACGATCCTGACGCGCGTCACCGATCCCGGCGGCACCGGCCCCGGGAGCTGGGCACGCGTCTGGCTGGCCGAGGGCGACGAACTCACCGCGCAGGGCCGGCACCTGGAGGCCTGCGCCCACTACGCCATGGCACGCTTCCCCTGCCCCGACGGCCCCGCCGACACGCCCCGCCGGCTGGCCCAGCGCCGCTGCGTCGCCGCCTTCGACCGCTGGCGCACCGCACAGCGGCAGCCCGTCGGCCGGCTGGAGATCCCCTTCCAGGGCGGAACGGTCCGCTGCTGGACGGCCGGCCTGTCCGAGGCCCGGCCGCGCCCCCTCCTCGTGGTGACCGGCGGGATCGTCAGCGTCAAGGAACAGTGGGCACCCCTGCTCGCGCACGCCGACGCGCTCGGCGTGGCCGTCGCCGTCACCGAACTGCCCGGCGTCGGCGAGAACACCGCCCGCTACGGACCGCACAGCCCCCGCATGATCTCCGCGCTGCTGGACGCCCTCGACGGCCGCGCCGACGTGCGCCGCACCGCTGCCGTCGCCCTCAGCTTCGGCGGCCATCTCGCCCTGCGCTGCGCGCTCACCGATTCCCGCCTGGTGACCGTGGCCACCGTCGGAGCGCCGGTGAGCCTCTTCTTCACGGACCGGACCCGGCACCTCCCGCGGGTCACGCTCGCCGCGCTCGCCCACACCACCGGCGTCCGCCCGTCCCATGTCCTTCGCCACCTCCGCGACTGGGCGCTGCGCCCGGACGAACTGGCCGGGCTGCGGACGCCCGTGCACTACGTCGCCGCGCTGCGGGACGAGATCGTGCCCTTCGAGGAGGCGGACGTCCTGCGCGCGGCCGGAGTACCGGGGGAGACCACCGTCCTCGACGACGTGCACGGCGCACCCGGCCACGTCGACCGGACCCGCGCCGTCCTGCTCGGCGCCGCACTCGACGCGCTGGGCCGCCCGGCCCCGCACGCCCCCGCCGCCCGGCAGACCCCGTGATGAGCCGTCATCCCCGCTTCCTCCACCGGCACCCGGCCGGCCGCGCGCTGAGCCTCGCCGTCGGACTGGGCGCGCTCGCCGCCGCCCTGAAGACCGGCGGCCGCCACGGCCGGCGCACGGTGTGGACCGCCGCCCTGGCCCCCGACGTCGCCCTGCTGATCGGCATCAGGGCCGCCCCCACCTGGGACCGGCTGCC
>NZ_JBFAPH010000208.1:0-11336 GCF_040675635.1 Streptomyces sp. NPDC049577 | reverse complement strand
CCGCTGGCCGGCCCGCTGCTGGCCGCGCTGGGCGCCCGGGTGGTGCCGGAGCCGCCGGGGGACGGCGGGCTGAACGCGGCGCTGGCGCACGGCGCGCGAGCGGTGCGGGCACGCTCTCCACGGGCGCCGGTGGCCACGCTGGGCGCGGATCTGCCGGCTCTGCGGCCGAGGGAGCTCGGGCGGGTGCTCGATTCGGCCGGTGAATTCCCGCGTGCTTTTCTCGCGGACGCGGCGGGAATCGGGACGACGCTGCTGTCGGCGGCCCCCGGAATTGAATTGGCTCCGGCGTTCGAGGGGGCTTCACGGGCCCGTCACCGGGCTTCCGGTGCCCATGAGATCGGGCTGACCGGGGTGGATTCAGTCCGCCGCGACGTGGATACCGAGGCCGATTTGCGGGACGCCCTCGCGCTGGGGGTGGGCCCCCGGACGGCGGCGGTGGCGGACGCCGCGCGCATACCCGCCGGGCCCGCCGGCGCATAAGCTTCTGCCCATGCAGGCCACCGCGTACACCTTCGACCCCGAGACGCGCTCGGGGAGCGTTCTCCTGGACGACGGCACTCCGGTGCCCTTCGACGCGGCGGCGTTCGACGCCGGGGGGCTGCGGCTGCTGCGGCCCGGGCAGCGGGTGCGCATCGAGTTCGCCGAGGAGTCCGGCGGTGCGGAATCCGGTGGTGCGGGATCCGGTGGTGCCGCCGGCCGTCGTGTGACCCTGGTGACGCTCCAGACCTTCTGAGGCGGTTCCCGCCCGTAACAGACCGCGGGCCGGGCTCCCCGGAGGGAGCCCGGCCCGGCGCGTCACGCGGATGCGTCGCCCTACTTCTTCTTGGCGGCGGTCTTCTTGGCCGTGGTCTTGCGCGCGGTCGTCTTCTTGGCCGGAGCCTTGGTCGCGGCGGCCTTCTTGGCGGGCGCGGTCTTCTTCGCGGTCGTCTTCTTGGCGGCGGCGGTGGTGGTCTTCTTCGCCGGTGCCGCCTTCTTCGCGGCGGCGGCCTTGGCCGGCGTCGCCTTCTTCGCCGTGGTGGTCTTCTTCGCGGTCGCCTTCTTGGCGGCGGCGGTGGTGGTCTTCTTCGCCGGTGCCGCCTTCTTGGCGGTGGTCGCCTTCTTCGCGGCGGCCTTCTTGGCGGCCGCCTTCTTCACCGTGGCCTTCTTGACCGCGACACCGCCGGAAAGGCTGCCCTTCGGCGCCTTCTTGACGGAGACCTCGCCACCCTTCGGCAGCTTCTTCGAGCCGCTCACCAGGTCCTTGAAGCCCTGACCGGCGCGGAAGCGCGGCACCGAGGTCTTCTTGACCCGCACGCGCTCACCCGTCTGCGGGTTGCGGGCATAGCGGGCGGGACGGTCCACCTTCTCGAAAGAACCGAAGCCGGTGACCGAGACCCGGTCGCCGGCGACAACCGCACGGACGATCGCGTCGAGCACGGCGTCGACCGCGTCCGCGGCCTGCTGACGTCCGCCGAGCTTGTCGGCAATCGCTTCAACGAGCTGCGCCTTGTTCACGTCTTCCCCTTCGGAGACTTTGCTGGAATGCGCTCCAGCCTTTTCGCACGTTAGGCAGATATATACCGCAAATCAAACACGAAACGGTCTAATCACCCTTGTGCCGCAACGAACCCGACCCATCACGGAGTTCCGTCGGTGTCGGGCTCTTCGGGGAAACGGCCCTCGTCGAGGTCGTTCATCAGCCGGTCCAGACGCCTTGCCGCGCCTGAGAGATCGTGCTTCGCCGCGGCCGTGATGGCCAGCAGCTTCCGGGACAGCGTCATGCGCACGCCCTCCGGGACTTGCAGTGTGCGCACCCTTGTGTGCGCTTCCTTCAGTTGGTCGGCGACGCGCCGGTAAAGCTCGAGTTGGCTGTCACCTTCCATGCACCGATTGTGCCATCTGAGGCGAGTTGTCGCTTCACGGGGCCTCAACAGAGCGATGCGCCCCCTGTCCGAAGACAGGGGGCGCATCATGCCAAACCTGGGGTGAGCAGCGAAAATCCGGGGTCCCGGAGCCGGGTCCGGGACTGGGCCGAACGCGCCGGGAGAAGGCCGTGGGCCACCGGAATAACGGGCGAAAGGGCCTCAGATCAGGGCGGTGGAGGGCTTGAAACGCGGCCGCCCCGCCTCGTAGGCGGAGATGTCGGCCTCGTGCCGGAGGGTCAGCCCGATGTCGTCCAGTCCCTCCAGGAGCCGCCAGCGGGCGTTCTCGTCAAGCTCGAATCCGGCCGTGATGCCCGGGGCCCGCACCTCGCGCGCGACGAGGTCCACCGTCACCTCGGCGGAGGGGTCGTTCTCGGTCAGCTCCCAGAGCTGCTCGACCACCGGCTGCGGCAGCACGACCGTCAGCAGTCCGTTCTTGAGCGAGTTGCCGCGGAAGATGTCCGCGAAGCGGGAGGAGACGACGGCCTTGAAGCCGTAGTTCTGGAGCGCCCAGACGGCGTGCTCGCGGGAGGAGCCGGTGCCGAAGTCCGGCCCGGCCACCAGCACGGAGGCACCCTGCCGCTCGGGGCGGTTCAGCACGAACTCCGGGTCCTTGCGCCACGCCTCGAAGAGCCCGTCCTCGAAGCCGTCGCGGGTGACCTTCTTGAGCCAGTGCGCGGGGATGATCTGGTCCGTGTCGACATTGCTGCGGCGCAGCGGGACGGCGCGGCCGGTGTGCGTGGTGAAAGCTTCCATGTCGGCTCAGACCTCCACAGGAGTACGTACGTCGGACTGACCGGCCAGGTCGGCCGGGGAGGCCAGCCGGCCCAGGACGGCGGTGGCGGCGGCGACCTGCGGCGAGACCAGGTGGGTGCGGCCGCCCTTGCCCTGCCTGCCCTCGAAGTTGCGGTTGGAGGTCGACGCGGACCGCTCGCCGGGAGCGAGTTGGTCGGGGTTCATGCCCAGGCACATCGAACACCCGGCGTGCCGCCATTCGGCGCCGGCCGCGGTGAACACCTTGTCCAGCCCCTCCTCGACCGCCTGGAGCGCCACCCGGACCGAACCGGGGACGACCAGCATGCGGACACCTTCGGCGACCGCGCGGCCGCGCAGCACCTCGGCGGCGGCGCGCAGGTCCTCGATCCGGCCGTTGGTGCACGAGCCCACGAAGACGGTGTCGACCCGGATGTCACGCAGCGCCTGACCCGGTGTCAACCCCATGTACTTCAGGGCGTTTTCGGCGGCGAGGCGCTCCGAGGGGTCCTCGTACGAGGCGGGGTCGGGGACCGCCGCCGACAGGGGCGCGCCCTGGCCCGGGTTGGTGCCCCAGGTGACGAACGGGGAGAGTTCGGCGGCGTCGATGACGACCTCGCGGTCGAAGACGGCGTCGTCGTCGGTGCGCAGGGTGCGCCAGTAGGCGACGGCCTCGTCCCAGTCCGCGCCCCGGGGGGCGTGCGGGCGGCCCTGGAGGTAGGCGAAGGTGGTCTCGTCGGGGGCGATCATCCCGGCCCGGGCGCCCGCCTCGATGGACATGTTGCACACGGTCATCCGGGCCTCCATCGAGAGCTTCTCGATGGCCGGGCCGCGGTACTCGATGACATGGCCCTGGCCGCCGCCGGTGCCGATGCGGGCGATGACGGCGAGGATCAGGTCCTTGGCGGTGACGCCCTCGGGCAGCTCGCCCTCGACGGTGACGGCCATCGTCCGGAACGGCGCCAGCGGGAGCGTCTGGGTGGCCAGCACGTGCTCGACCTGGCTGGTGCCGATGCCGAAGGCGAGCGCGCCGAAGGCGCCGTGCGTGGAGGTGTGGCTGTCCCCGCAGACCACGGTGGTGCCGGGCTGGGTCAGTCCCAGCTGCGGTCCCACCACGTGGACGACGCCCTGCTCGACGTCGCCCAGCGGGTGCAGCCGGACGCCGAACTCGGCGCAGTTCTTGCGCAGGGTCTCCAGCTGGGTGCGGGAGACCGGGTCCGCGATCGGCTTGTCGATGTCGAGGGTGGGGGTGTTGTGGTCCTCGGTGGCGATGGTCAGGTCGAGCCGGCGCACGGGGCGCCCGGCCTTGCGCAGCCCGTCGAAGGCCTGCGGGCTGGTCACCTCGTGGAGCAGGTGCAGATCGATGTAGAGGAGGTCGGGCTCGCCTTCCGCGCGCCGGACGACGTGGTCGTCCCAGACCTTCTCCGCGAGTGTCCGTCCCATCGCGTCTCTCCTGTGGGGTCGGGTGGTGTCCGTCCAGGTTGGCGGTTCCCCGGAAAAATTGAACTTGCGTTTCACACTGTGAGACGCAAGTATCGTTGCATGGACAACACTAGTGGCGCCTCGAGCGGCGTGGGCGTACTCGACAAGGCGGCTCTGGTACTGAGCGCCCTGGAGTCCGGTCCGGCGACCCTCGCCGGGCTGGTCACGGCGACCGGGCTCGCGCGTCCGACGGCGCACCGGCTGGCGGTGGCCCTGGAGCACCACCGGATGGTGGCGCGCGACATGCAGGGCCGGTTCATCCTGGGCCCGCGGCTGAGCGAGCTCGCGGCGGCGGCCGGCGAGGACCGGCTGCTGGCCACGGCCGGGCCGGTGCTCACGCATCTGCGGGACGTGACGGGCGAGAGCGCGCAGCTCTACCGCCGCCAGGGCGACATGCGCATCTGCGTGGCCGCGGCGGAGCGGCTGTCCGGATTGCGGGACACCGTGCCGGTGGGCTCGACGCTGCCGATGAAGGCCGGATCGGCGGCCCAGGTGCTCATGGCCTGGGAGGAGCCGGAGCGGTTGCACCGCGGGCTCCAGGGGGCGCGCTTCACGGCGACCGCGCTGTCCGGCGTGCGGCGCCGGGGCTGGGCCCAGTCCATCGGCGAGCGGGAGCCGGGCGTCGCCTCGGTGTCCGCGCCGGTGCGCGGGCCGTCCAACCGCGTGGTCGCGGCGGTGTCCGTCTCCGGGCCCATCGAGCGGCTCACGCGGCATCCCGGGCGGATGCACGCGCAGGCGGTGCTCGATGCGGCGGTGCGCCTCACCGAGGCGTTGCGGCGGAACGGGTAGTAGGCCGGGTGCGGCGCCGTTCGCCTGCGGCGCCGAGCCTGCGCGGGCCGCGGGGCGTGCGGCGCCGTCGTCCGGACAGCCGTCCGGCGTTGGGGCCCGTCAGCCGGACAGCAGGGTGAACCGTAGCGTCACCCTCGTCAGCGGCCCCCTGCGGTGGATGTCCAGGGACTCCGTCAGCGTGCGGGCCAGCCAGAGGCCGTCCTCCGGGTGCGGGGCCGGGCCCGGTGGGCGGTAGCCCGCGTAGGGGGCCAGCGGCGCCGGGTGCAGGAGCTCGTACGCCAGTACGCCCCGCTCGTGCCACGAGCGTGCCCCGAGGCGCCCCGCGCCCCCGGTGAGCAGGCTCGTCGCCGCCTCGGCGACGGCGAGCTCCGCCAGGCCGAGGCGGTCGCCGGTGAGGCCGGCGGCCGCGGCCCGCTCGCGCGCGAAGCCGCGCACCGCCGCGAGCCGGGTCGTGGGGCCGATGCGCGCCGCCCCGGCCGGTACGGGCGCGCGCGGCGGCGGCACGGATGCCGCGTACGCCGCCGGCTCCACGTAGGAGCCGCACGGCACCAGCCGCCGGCCCTCGACCAGCACCGGGTGCGTCGCACGGGCGGCCCGCAGCACGTCCGCGGCGGCGGTCCGGGTGTCGTACGGGCAGATCATCCACACCGGCAGCGTGCCGAGCAGCACGTTCAGCCCGGATTCCATGCGCTTCCACTCCGCCACCTGGCGGGCGGACCTGCCGCTCCACACCGGCTCGGCGAGCATCCGGGTGCGCCGGCCGGGCCGGGCGCGGCGGTCGTGGTAGCGCAGGAAGGCCGTGACGCGCTCCACGGGCCGGGGCCCGAAGCGGGCGCTGTCGGCGGTGTCCAGGGCGTGGGCCCCCTCGCCCAGGGCCCGCCGGAGCAGACCGAGGTTGGCCGGGGTCGTGGCCGCCAGTACGGGCTCGCCGGCGCTCAGCCCGTCGCGGACGAACGGCACGGCCATCGCCAGGAACTCCTCGTCCGTGCCGTAGAGGCACGCGTGATGCGCGAACCCCGCGAACCCGGCGTCACCGGCAGCCGGCATGCGCCGCCCCCAGCCGCAGGCCCGGCGTGCGGTCCCAGCCGATCAGGGTGATGACCTGGAGCAGGTGCGGCAGCAGCCCGGTGAGCTCGACAGTGCGGTGCCGGGCGGCGCGGGCCCGGGCGAAGGACATCAGCAGCCGCAGTCCGCCCAGGTCGAGGAATTCCACGCGGGACATCTCCAGCCGTACCTCCCCGCGGACGGCCGCCACCGAGCGCAGCGCCTCGCGCAGACAGCGGTGGGAGCCGGCGTCGACCACGCCCTCGATACGCAGGCCCTGCGGCCGGTAGGTGCGCACCACGACCAGGTCCGCCGTGCGCACCAGGGGATCGGCCTCGACGCTGCGGGCGTGGGCCGCGGCGAAGGCGTCGAGCGCGGCCGGCTCGCAGCGGCGGATGTCGTACTGGCACAGGGCCAGCGCCCTGCGGGAGCCGAACTCCTCGGCCAGCAGCGTCTCGTAGCGCAGCAGCCGGTGCAGGTCGCGCTCGTCGCCCGGGAGGGGGCACAGGTCGCCGGCGACGCGCAGCGCGCGATAGCCCTCGGCGAGGGTGCGCTCGACGGCCCCGCGCAGCCGCCGCAGCAGCGCGGCGGGGTCGAACCGGCCCCGGACGGTGCGGAATTCGGCCAGTCCCAGGACGTCCACGCGGCCGCTCAGAGCTGCCGCGTCGGTCAGCCGGCATCGGTCCAGCAGGAGGTCCCGACCGGGCGGGTCCTTCTCCCCCGTGAGGTAGAGGATCTTGTGCTCGGCGTCCAGGCCTCCGAGCACGAAGTCCCGCAGAATCGAGTCCCGCTCCTCGTCCGACTCGAACAACAGGCACACGTGGTCACCGGGCCGGAGGTCGCCGACATGGACCCGGCGGCGCACGCCATGGGCATGGACCATGCGGGGATTATCCCGCCGCCGCGTTCCGGGCGTAAGGACGCATGAAAAAATGCCCTCCGCCGAAGCGAAAGGCATTTTTCCTTCTTGTACCCCCGACCGGATTCGAACCGGCGCTACCGCCTTGAGAGGGCGGCGTGCTAGGCCGCTACACAACGGGGGCAAGCTTGTTTGCAGACCAAAAAGCCATCTGCGCTGGGCTACCAGGACTCGAACCTAGACTAAATGAACCAGAATCACTCGTGCTGCCAATTACACCATAGCCCATGGTGGTTTTTAAACCAGTACCCCCGACCGGATTCGAACCGGCGCTACCGCCTTGAGAGGGCGGCGTGCTAGGCCGCTACACAACGGGGGCCCCAGCAATTCCTTTCGGGTTTCACCCCGACCAGGAATCCGTACCCCCGACCGGATTCGAACCGGCGCTACCGCCTTGAGAGGGCGGCGTGCTAGGCCGCTACACAACGGGGGCTTGCACACTGCGTTACCGCAATTTATCAAGAGTTACCCAGCGGATGAATTCCACGGAATTTCTCTTGCTGGGGTACCAGGACTCGAACCTAGACTAAGTGAACCAGAATCACTCGTGCTGCCAATTACACCATACCCCACCGGAACTCGACCCCCCGGAAGGGGTCTTGCTCGGCTCGCGCCTCCCGCTCCGGCCTCTCGGCCCTCTCGGGCGGCGCAGGAAGAACATTACCCGAAGGTGGACTGGGCTCCAAAACCGATACCCGCGGCCCCCCACGGGGTCATTGCCACTCCCGTCCCGCCGTGCCACCGTGTGCCTCCCGCACCGCCGTCGCCCCGCTCCCCCGGGAGGACCCGCCGTGCCCTCGCTTCCCGCCGCCCGGACCCGCCGCGGCTTCCTCGCCTCCTGCCTCGCCGCCTGCGCGACCGGCGCGTTCGGCCCGGCCGGGGCCGCCGCCCCGCGCGGCTCGGACACCGACGACTTCGCGCTCCTCCGCGCCCGCTGGCGCGACCTGCTGCTCGGCACCGGGTTCGACGCCTCCGCCGAGCCGTACGCCGGCGTCCTGCGCCGCACCGGCGAGCTCGCCCGCGCGCACCGGGCGGCCATGCGGCCGGCGCCGGGCTCGCTCTGGCCGGACGCGCCCTTCGACCCGCCCGCCGGCATCACGCAGAGCTTCGCCCGGCTGTCCGTCATGGCCCAGGCGTACGCCCAGCCCGGCACCGGCCTCACCGGCGATCCGGCACTGGCGGCCGACGTCCTCGCCGGCCTCGACCACCTGCACGACCGCGTCTACCACCCCGGCACCCGGCCGTACGGCAACTGGTGGGAGTGGCAGATCGGCAGCCCCCGGCTGCTGCTGGACGCCCTCACCCTGCTGCACGGGGAGGCGGGCGAGCCCCGGCGGGCCCGCCTCCTCGCCGCCGTCGACCACTTCGTCCCGGACTCGGCCCTGGGCTCCTACTCCGGCACGAGCACCGGCGCGAACCGCGTCGACCTGTGCCGGGTCGTCGCCCTGCGCGGCGTCCTCGGCGCCTCCCCCGCCAAGACGGCGCTGGCCAGGGACGCCCTCTCGCCCGTCCTGCCGTACGTCACCAGCGGCGACGGGCTCTACGCCGACGGCTCGTTCGTCCAGCACGGCTCGGTGGCCTACAGCGGCACCTACGGCTGTGTGCTGCTCGACGGCCTGGCACGGCTGTTCCTGCTGCTGCGCGGCTCGCCGTGGGAGGTGACCGATCCGAACCGGCGGACCGTCCACGACAGCGTCGAGCGGGCCTACGCGCCGCTGATCCACGACGGCCTGGTGATGGACTGCGTCTCCGGCCGCGCCGTCAGCCGCGGTGTGCAGGCCGCCGATCCCCCCGGGCTGCCACCGCAGGGCGACCACCAGCGCGGCCACGCGCTGATCGCGGCCGTCGCGCTGCTGGCGGAGAGCGCCGGGCCGGCCGAGCGGGACCGCTGGCACGCCCTGATCAAGGGCTGGATCGCCCGGGACACCGTCGCCCCGCTGCTCACGGACCCCCGCTACGGCACCGCCGACCTGGCCCGGCTCGCCGCCGTCGCCGCCCGGCCCGTCCCCGCGGCGCCCGAGCCGGTGGGCCACCGGCTGTTCGCCGCCATGGACCGGGCCGTGCACCGGCGCCCGGGCTGGACGGCGGCGATCGCGATGGCCTCGGACCGGATCACGTACTACGAGACCGGCAACGGCGAGAACCCGCGCGGCTGGCACACCGGCGCCGGGATGCTGTCCTGGTGGGCCGACGGGCACGGCGACCCGTACTCCGACGGCTTCTGGCCCACGGTCGACCCGTACCGGCTGCCGGGCACCACCGTCTCCACCCGGCGGCTCGCGGACGGCGAGGGCGGCGGCTGGGGCGCGCCCAAGCCGGCGGTGCGCTGGGTGGGCGGGGTCACCGACGGCGAGTTCGCGGCCGTCGGGCAGCATCTGAAGGGCCTGGGCTCGACGCTGGAGGCCCGCAAGTCGTGGTTCTGCGCGGCGGACGCCGTCGTCTGCCTCGGCGCGGGCGTGACCGCGCGCGACGGGGTGCCGGTGGAGACGGTCGTCGACAACCGCGCGGTGCGCCGAGCGGGGCCCGTGCGCCTGGTCGTCGACGGGGGCGCGGAGACGGGCGGGGACGGCTGGTGGCGGTCGTACGAGCGGGTGCGCTGGGTGCACCTGGAGGGGCACGGTGGCTGGCTCTTCCCCGGCGGGGCCCGGCTGGAGGCCCGGTGCGAGGACCGGACGGGCTCGTGGCGGGACGTCAACGTGGGCGGCTCCCCGGAGCCCCTCACCCGCCGCTACCTCACCCTGTGGCAGCCGCACGGGACGGACCCGGACGCCGCCTCGTACGCGTACGTGCTGCTGCCGGGTGCCGGGCCGCGCACCCTGGCGGCCCGCGCCGCCGACCCGCGGTGGCTGACCGTGCTGGAGAACAGCGCGGCCCGTCAGGCCGTGCGGCTGCCCTCCCTGGGGCTGACGGCGGCCAACTTCTGGCAGCCGGGGGCGGTGGGGCGGCTCGCGGTGTCCGCGCCCGCCTCCGTCCTGCTGCGGCTGCGCGGGCGGAGGGCCGCACTGCACGTCGCCGAGCCGGCGCGCACGGGCACCCCCGTCGACGTGGAGTGGGCGTGGCCCGTGAGACGCGTCACCTCCTGCGATGCGTCCGTGCGGGTGCTGGGCACGGGTCCGTCGCTGCGGCTGCGCGTCACCCCGGGCACGGCGTGCGCCGGGCATGCTTGCGAGGTCGAGGTGGCGTGAGCACCGGTCAATGACCCCTGACCACTGCGCGGGCCCGAGTGCATTGTGGGGTGCCGACAGCTCCCCGGGCCGCACGAGGTCAGGACAACTGACAATCGTGCTGAGCAGTTCTGTGTCGCCTGCCCACCAAATCGCCCGGGACGTTGTGCGGAACCGACATGATGTTCCAGAGGTCCCGCCACGTACCGTCTATGCATGAGCAATCTCGAAGGTGCGCCCGAAGAGGCGAGTGACGTCCGTGGGCGCGTCGCCGAGCTGCACGCCATCCGCGAGCAGGTTCGGCGTGGCCCGAGCGAGCGGGCTACCCAGGCGCAGAAGGCCAAGGGGAAGCTGACCGCTCGCGAGCGCATAGACCTCCTGTTGGACGAGGGCTCTTTCACCGAGGTGGAGCCGCTGCGACGGCACCGTGCCACGGGTTTCGGCCTGGAGGCGAAGCGCCCGTACACCGACGGTGTGATCACCGGCTGGGGCACCGTGCACGGACGCACGGTGTTCGTGTACGCGCACGACTTCCGGATCTTCGGCGGTGCGCTGGGCGAGGCCCACGCCACCAAGATCCACAAGATCATGGACATGGCCATCGCGGCCGGTGCGCCGCTGGTCTCCCTGAACGACGGGGCCGGCGCGCGCATCCAGGAGGGCGTCTCCGCGCTGGCTGGCTACGGCGGCATCTTCCAGCGGAACACCAAGGCCTCCGGTGTCATCCCGCAGATCAGCGTCATGCTCGGCCCGTGCGCCGGCGGCGCCGCCTACTCCCCCGCGCTGACGGACTTCGTGTTCATGGTGCGGGAGACCTCGCAGATGTTCATCACCGGCCCCGACGTGGTGCGGGCGGTGACGGGCGAGGAGATCACCCAGAACGGGCTCGGCGGTGCCGACGTGCACGCGGAGACCTCCGGCGTCGCGCACTTCGCGTACGACGACGAGGAGACGTGCCTCGAGGAGGTGCGCTACCTGCTGTCGCTGCTGCCGCAGAACAACCGGGAGAACCCGCCGCGCGTGGTCTGCGAGGACCCCGCCGACCGGCCGGGCGAGGCGCTGCTGGACCTGGTGCCGGCGGACGGCAACCGGCCGTACGACATGCGCAAGGTCATCGAGGAGCTCGTCGACGAGGGCGAGTACCTGGAGGTCCACGAGCGCTGGGCCACCAACATCATCTGTGCCCTGTCCCGGCTGGACGGCCAGGTCGTCGGCATCATCGCCAACCAGCCGCAGTCGCTGGCCGGCGTGCTGGACATCGAGGCCTCGGAGAAGGCCGCGCGG
>NZ_JBFAPH010000207.1:0-11450 GCF_040675635.1 Streptomyces sp. NPDC049577 | reverse complement strand
GCCGCCGGGGCCTCGGCCACATGGAAGATCTCCTGGTGGACGCGGTCCCGGGGCACCCCGAGGCGCGGCCGGCGACGTCGATGCCGGCGTCCGCGTCGGCGACCTCGGTCTGGCGGATGGCGAAGGCGACGCGCGCGTGCGGCATGGCGAGCTCGGCGAGCTCCGCGGTGACCGCGGCGGCGAATCGCTTCGCCGCTTCCGCGCGGGCGTCGGTGAGCGCCTGCGCGAGCTCGCCGAGTTCGGCGCGCAGGGCGTCGCGCTCGGCGGTGAGCTCGCCGATCCGGTCGTCGTCTCCGTCGAGCTCGGCGAGGCGGGCGGCGCCGCGCTCGGCCCAGGCGAGGACCTCGCCGAGGTCCTCGCCGTACTTGCGCGTGAGGTGCGCGAGGGACGCGCGCCGCTCTTCGACGGCCGCGAGCCGCAGCGGGTCCGCGTCCAGGTCGGAGGCGTAGCCGGCGAGCTCGCCGGCGACGTCGGCCAGGAGGATGCCGAGCTCGCCGAGCCGTTCGGCGAGGGCGGCGAGCGCCGGGTCGTGGGAGCGCACCACGTCGAGCGCGCGCTGGGCGCCGGCGACGAGCGTGGTGGCGTCGATGCCCTCGGGGTCCTCGGGGTTGCCGGCGAGCGCGGCGTGCGCGGCGGTGGCGGCGGAGGCGAGGGACTCGGCGTGGCCGAGCCGCTCGGCCTCGGCGGCGAGTTCGGCGTCCTCGCCGGGCCTCGGCTCGGCGGCGGCGATCTCCTCCAGCCCGAAGCGCAGCAGATCGGCCTCCTGCGCCCGCTCGCGGGCGCGGGTGGTCAGCTCGGCCAGTTCGGCGGAGACGGCCCGCAGCCGGCGGTAGGCGTCGGCGTACTTGGCGAGCGGCACGGCCACCGCGTCACCCGCGTAGCGGTCGAGGGCCTGCCGCTGCCGGGCGGGACGCAGCAGCCCTTGCTGATCGGTCTGCCCGTGGACGGCCACCAGGTCGTCCGCGAGCTCGCCCAGCAGCCCCACGGGCACCCCGCGCCCACCGACGTGGGCCCGCGAGCGCCCCTCCGCGGAGAGGGTACGGCTGATGAGCAGGGTGCCGTCGTCGAGCTCGGCTCCCGCCTCCTCGGCCCGTACGGCGACGGGTGAGCCGGCGTCGACGGCCAGCCGGCCCTCGACCACCGCGGCCTTGGCACCGACGCGCACGAGCGCGGGGTCGGCGCGCCCGCCGAGCAGCAGCCCGAGGCTGGTGACGACCATGGTCTTGCCGGCGCCGGTCTCGCCGGTCACCGCGGTGAAACCGGGCGACAGCTCGACGACGGCGTCATCGATGACACCCAGGGACCGGATCCGCATCTCCTCCAACACGGATACGACCATACGAGGTTCCGGGGGCCCCTCGCGACGGCCGCCCCCGTCGATCCCCCGGGGGAGGATCCCACCACCGTTCCGGGTGATCCCTCCCCGGTCCCCGCGGGCCCGCCGGAGCAGGCCGGAAATTCCCTTCTCCGCCGCTGCCGGGCCGGTCCCTTTCCCGCTCCCCCGGCGGCAGGCCGCCCGGCAAGCCGTCAGTGCGGCGCGCCCCGCCAGCCGGCCACCGGGAGGGCGAACTTCGCCACCAGGCGGTCCGTGAAGGACGCGTGGTGCAGGCGCGCCAGGCGGACGGGGACCGCGCCGCGGCGGACCTCGACGCGGGCGCCGGCCGGGAGCTCGACCGTGCGGCGGCCGTCGCACCACAGGACGCCGTTGGGGGTCTGGGGCTGGACCTCGACCGCGAGGACCGAGTCCGGCGCGGTGACGAGCGGCTTGGCGAAGAGGGCGTGGGCGCTGATGGGGACCATCAGGAGCGCCTCCACCTCCGGCCAGACGACCGGCCCGCCGGCCGAGAACGCGTACGCCGTCGAGCCGGTCGGCGTCGCGCAGACGACGCCGTCGCCGCCGAAGCGCGAGACGGGCCGGCCGTCGACCTCGGTGACGACCTCCAGCAGCCGCTCGCGCGCCGCCTTCTCGACCGAGGCCTCGTTCAGCGCCCAGTCGGTGTGCACGATGTGCCCGTCGGTGCGGACGAGGACGTCGAGGGTCATGCGCTCCTCGACCTCGTAGGCGCGGGTGACGACCCGGTCGACGACCTTGTCGAGGTCGTCGCGCTCGGCCTCGGCGAGGAAGCCGACGCGGCCGAGGTTGACGCCGAGCATCGGCACGCCGGAGCTGCGGGCGAACTCCGCGCCGCGCAGCAGCGTACCGTCACCGCCGAGGACGATCAGCAGCTCGCAGCCCTCCAGGGCGGCCGGCTCGCCGGGCCCGCACTCGACGCGCTCGGCGGAGGCCGGCAGCGGGAGGTCGGCGGCCTCCCTGGCGAGCACCCGCACGCCGATGCCCGACCGCAGCAGGCCCTGGACGACGAGTTCGGCGCTGCGGATGGCGGCCGGGCGGCCGGTGTGGGCGAGCAGGAAAACGGTGCGTCCGGTCGGTACTGCGGCTGATGCTTCTGAAGTGGTCAACGGGGCCCCTCCGCAACTGCACGGTCAACGTCCGCCGGGTCCAGTTCGGGCGCACCGGCGCGCAGCCACAGAAAGTACTCGACGTTGCCGGAGGGCCCCGGCAGCGGGCTGGCCGTCACTCCCAGGACGCCGAGGCCGAGTTCGGCGGCCTGGGCGGCGACCTGGCGGACCGCCTCGGCCCGCAGCTGCGCGCTCCGCACGACGCCGCCGCTGCCCAGGCGCTCCTTGCCGACCTCGAACTGCGGCTTGAC
This sequence comes from Streptomyces sp. NPDC049577, assembly GCF_040675635.1. Lineage (NCBI taxonomy): Bacteria > Bacillati > Actinomycetota > Actinomycetes > Kitasatosporales > Streptomycetaceae > Streptomyces > Streptomyces sp. NPDC049577. The sequence goes on along the minus strand of NZ_JBFAPH010000207.1, from coordinate 8,739 downwards.
CATGAGCACGAGGTCCGCGCCGGGCGCGGCGCACCGCACGAGCGCGGGCAGGACGAGGCCGAGCGGGATGAAGGACAGATCACCGACGACGAGGTCGACGGGCTCGCCGTCGATCTGCTCCAGCGTCAACTCGCGTACGTTCGTACGATCCTTCACGGTGACGCGTTCGTCGCTCTGCAGGGACCAGGCGAGCTGCCCGTAGCCGACGTCGACGGCGACCACGTGGGCGGCGCCGGCGCGCAGCAGGACGTCGGTGAAGCCGCCCGTGGAGGCGCCCGCGTCGAGGGCGCGGCGGCCCTTCACCTCCAGCCCGTGCGGCACGAACGCGGCGAGGGCGCCGGCGAGCTTGTGGCCGCCGCGGGAGACGTAGTCCGGGTCGCTGTCGTCCTGGGTGACGACGAGCGCGGCGCTGGTCTCGACCTGGGTGGCCGCCTTGGTCGCCGTCGTACCGCCGACGGTCACCCGGCCGGCGGCGATCAGCTGGCTCGCGTGCTCCCGCGAGCGGGCCAGCTTGCGGCGCACCAGCTCCGCGTCGAGTCGGCGGCGGGTCACTGCCACGGGCGGTTCAGCTCCTGTTGTCGTACGGACGCGTGGGGGCCGGCGGCCCCGCGGGCCGGTCGAGCGCGGTGAGCGCGTCGCGCAGGCCCCGGTGTACATCCTCGTACACCTCCAGGTGGCCGCTCACGCCGAGGTGGTCGGCGTCCGCGAGCCGGGCCAGGCTCGCGTCGACGGCGGCGTCGCCGGTGGGGGTGCGGTCGACGCCGAGCGGCTCGGGCGCGTCCGGAGCCGTGCCGGGGGCGTCGCTGCCCTGCGCCGGGACGGCCGGGGCGCCGGTCGGGGCGCCGGCACCGGCATCGGTCGTGGCGTCGGTCATGGCGTCGGTCATGGCTCCGACGCTACCCCGTCGCGGGTGTTTCCCCGGTGTTCCCCTCCGGCCGGCGCAGTGGGCCGGTGTAGCGTCCTGCCAATGGCGACCATCGAGGAGTGCCGCGACGCACTGGACCGGCTGGCGGAGAACCTCGCGCAGGCGAGGCCCGAGCTCCGCCGGGCTGCCGTGCTCGACCGTTCCCTCAGCTGCCACCTCACCGACCTGGGGCTGACCTTCACGGGGCATCTGCGCGAGGGGCATCTGAAGGAGGTCCGCACGGTCGAGGGCGTGCCGGAGCGGCGGGCGGAGATCGCGCTGGAGATGACGGGCGACGACCTGGTGGCCATGGTCGACGGCAGGCTGCCCTTCGCGCGCGCCTGGGCGAGCGGCCGGGTCAGGATCCGGGCGAGCATGCTGGACGTGCTGCGGCTGCGTTCCCTGCTGTAGCGCCCGCGGCGGGCGCGGTGCGCGGCCGGCGGGCGGCCGGCACGACCAGCGGGGTGCCGGTCTCCGGGTCGGGGACGACCTGGCAGCGCAGCCCGAAGACCCGCTCGACGAGCTCGGCGGTCACCACCTCGCCGGGCGGCCCCTGGGCGACGACCTTCCCGTCGCGCATCGCGATGAGGTGGGTGGCGTAGCGGGCCGCGTGGTTGAGGTCGTGCAGGACGGCGACGAGGGTGCGGCCCTGCGTCTCGTGCAGATCGGCGCACAGGTCGAGGATCTCGATCTGGTGCTGGATGTCGAGGTAGGTGGTCGGCTCGTCCAGGAGCAGGAGCGGGGTGCGCTGGGCGAGGGCCATGGCGATCCACACGCGCTGGCGCTGGCCGCCGGAGAGCTCGTCGACGTACCGGTCGGCGAGCCCGTCGACGCCGGTGGCGGTCATGGATCCGGCCACGGCCAGCTCGTCCTCGGGCGACCACTGACGCAGCAGACCCTGGTGCGGGTAGCGGCCCCGGGCGACGAGGTCGGCGACGGTGATCCCGTCCGGGGCGACCGAGGACTGCGGCAGCAGCCCGAGCGTCCGGGCCGCCTGCTTGGCGGGGTAGGAGCCGATGGCCCGGCCGTCCAGCAGGACGGTGCCGGCGGTGGGCCTGAGCATCCGGGACAGGGCGCGCAGCAGGGTGGACTTGCCGCAGGCGTTGGGGCCGACGATGACGGTGAAGGAGCGGTCGGGGACGGCCACCGAGAGGTCCTCGGCGATGACGCGCCCGTCGTAGGAGAGGGTGACGGCTTCGGCGGACAGTCGGCTGGTCATGGAGGCTTTCCTGGTCGGGTGGGGGGATGGCGCGGGCGCGGGGCTCACAGCCGGCCGGTCCTGCGCTGGACGTGCAGCAGCCACAGCAGGTAGCAGCCGCCCGCCATGCCGGTCAGCGCGCCGACGGGCAGCTTGTCGGCCCCGAGGAGCCGCTGCGCGGCCCAGTCGGCGGTGACGAGCAGGGCGGCGCCCATGCAGGCGGCGGCGGGCAGGTTGGGGCCGGGAGCGCCGGTGAGACGGCGCGCGAGCTGGGGCGCGGCGAGGGCGACGAACGCGACGGGCCCGGCGGTGGCGGTCGCGGCGGCCGCCAGCAGCACGGCGGCCGTGAGCGCGACGAGCCGGGTCCGTTCGACGCGGACGCCGAGGGCGGACGCCGCGTCGTCGCCCATCTCGAGCATCGTCAGGTCCCGCGCGCGGCCGAGGAGCAGCGGTCCGAGCAGCGCGCAGGCGCCCAGCAGCGGCCACACCTGTTCCCAGTCGCGGCCGCCCAGCGAGCCGACCATCCAGGCCGTGGCGCGGGTGGCGTCGGTGAGGTCGGCGCGGGTGAGCAGATAGCTGTAGCAGGCGGTCAGGACGGCCGCCGCGCCGATGCCGACGAGGGCCAGCCGGTGGCCCTGGACGCCCTTCTTCCAGGCCAGCAGGTAGATGGCCGCCCCGGTGGCCAGGCCGCCGGCGGCCGCGCCGGCGGCGACCGCGGAGGGGCCGCCGTCGAACAGGACGATGACGGTCAGGGCGCCGACCGTCGAGCCCTGTGCGAGGCCGATGACGTCCGGGCTGCCGAGCGGGTTGCGGGCGACGGACTGGAAGACCGCTCCGGCCAGCCCCAGGGCGGCGCCCACCAGCAGGCCGGCCAGCGCGCGGGGCAGCCGGAGTTCCTCGACGACGAACTCCTGGGCCGGTGTGCCTCCGCCGGCCAGCGTGCGCAGCACGTCGGCGGGGCTCATGGGGAAGTCGCCGGTGCCGACGAGGGCGACGGCGGCGGTGAGCGCGACGAGCATGAGCAGCAGCGTGACGAGCGCGGCCCTCGGATCCAGGCGCAGCGACAGTCCGCCGCGGGTGCGTACAGTTCTTCTGCGGGTGACTGTCACGGCTTGGCCATCCTCCGGCGGCGTACGAGACGGATGAAGAGCGGCCCGCCGAGCAGCGCCGTCACGATGCCGACCTGGAGCTCGGACGGCCGGGCGACGACCCGGCCGAGGACGTCCGCGCCGAGCAGCAGCACGGGGGCCAGGACGGCGGAGTACGGCAGGATCCAGCGCAGGTCGGGGCCGGTGAGGGCGCGGACCAGGTGGGGCACCAGCAGGCCGACGAAGACGATCGGCCCGCAGGCGGCGGTCGCGGCTCCGCACAGCAGGGTCACGGCGGCCATCGCCAGGGCGCGGGTGCGGGCGGGGTGGGCGCCGAGCGCGCGGGCCTGGTCGTCGCCGAGCGCCATGGCGTTGAGCGGCCGGGCGAGCGCGAGGGCGGCCGGCACGCCGACCGCGAGGAACGGGGCGACCTGCCGGACGACGGTGCCGTGCGCGGAGGCCAGCGAGCCGACGGTCCAGAAGCGCATCGTGTCCAGCGCCGCGGAATCGAGCAGTTCGACGGAGCTGATGTAGCCGTTGAGCGCGGCCGTCACGGCGACGCCCGCGAGCGCCAGCCGCGCCGGGCTGCCGCCCCGGCGCCCGCCGAGCGCGTACACCACCACGGTGACGACGGCCGCGCCGAGGAGGGCGAACCAGATGTACCCGGTCAGCGAGGTGACGCCGAGAAAGCTGATGGCCGTGACGACGGCGGCGGCCGCGCCGGCGTTGATGCCGAACAGGCCGGGGTCGGCCAGCGGGTTGCGGGTCAGTGCCTGCATCACGGCTCCGGCGAGTCCGAGCGCGGCGCCGACGAGCAGGCCGAGCAGCGTGCGCGGCAGCCGTACGTCGCGGACGACGACGTCCGCATCGGCACCGGATCCGCCGTGCCCGGCCCCGTGTCCGGCCCCGTGTCCGAACAGGGCGTGCCAGACCTGGTCGACGGGGATCGGTTTGGCGCCGATCGCGATGGACGCGACGACGACGAGCAGGAGCACGACCGTCGCGGCGAGCAGCCCGGCGGCGCGGGCGGGGCCGCTCGGGGAGCGGGAGTTCCGCTTCTCCCGCTGGGGCGGCCGGGGTTGAGGGGGGCTGACAACCAACACGCCACTTAGGTTAGCCTAACCTCACATCGCCCCCTCGGAGAGAGCGCATTCCCATGAGCACCGCCCGTACCCTCGCCCCTTCCCGCCGCGGCATCCTGGCCGCGGGCGGCGCCCTCGGCATCGGCGCCCTCCTCGCCGCCTGCGGGGGCGGCGGCTCGGCCGGCGACCCGGGATCCGGCTCCGGCGGCGCGTGGAGCTTCACGGACGACCGGGGCGACACCGCCAGGACCGCCGGAACGCCGAAGAGGATCGCCGCCTTCACCGGAACCGCCGCCGCCCTGCACGACTTCGGCGTCGAGTGCACCGCGGTCTTCGGCCCCACCCGCCTCAAGGACGGCAGCCCCGACCCGCAGGCCGGCGACCTCGACATCGGCAGGCTCACCGTCCTCGGCAACGTCTGGGGCGAGTTCAACGTGGAGAAGTACGCCGCCCTCCGCCCCGAACTGCTGGTCACCAGCATGTTCGACCCGGGTGCCCTCTGGTACGTGCCGGACGACGGCAAGAAGAAGATCCTCGGCCTGGCCCCCTCCGTCGCCCTCACCACGGCCCGCGTCCCCCTGCCCCAGGTCGTCGCGCGCCACGCCGAACTCGCCGCCTCCCTGGGCGCCGACCTCAAGGCCAAGAAGGTCGCCGACGCCAGGACCCGCTTCGAGCGCGCCGCCGAAACCCTGCGCAGAACCGCCGGGAACCGCTCCCTCAAGGTCATGGCCGCCTCCGCCGGCGCCGACCTCTTCTATGTCTCCAACCCGGCCGTCAACGCGGACCTCATGTACTTCCGGCAGCTCGGCATCGACCTCGTCATACCCGAGAAGACCGACAAGGGCGGCTACTTCGAGAGCCTGAGCTGGGAGAACGCCGACAAGTACGGCGCCGACCTCATCCTGCTCGACAGCCGCACCTCCGCCCTCCGGCCGAAGGACCTCACCGACCGGCCCACCTGGGCCGCGCTCCCCGCCGTCAAGGCCGGCCAGATCACCCCCTGGCTCAGCGAGCCCCGCTTCTCCCACGCGGGCTGCGCACCGCTCCTGGAGAACCTCGCCGCCGCCGTCGAGAAGTCGGAGAAGGTGGCCTGACGTGACCGCTCCCACCTACCGCTTCTTCGACCTCCACGTCCTGCGCACCCGGCACGTCAGCCCCGCCGTCGTACGGGTCACCCTCGGCGGCCAGGACCTCGCCGTCGCCGTGACCGGCGGCCGCGACCAGCGCTTCAAGCTCTTCCTGCCCCACCCCGGGCAACCGGCCCCCGTCCTGCCGGACGACCGCGGCGAGGGCTGGTTCGCACAGTGGCGCACCCAGGACCCCTCCGTGCGCGCCGTCATGCGCACCTACACCGTGCGCGAGCTGCGCCGCGACGAGCGGGAACTGGACGTCGACTTCGCCCTCCACGCCCCCGGCGGCCCCGCCTGCGACTGGGCCCGCACCGCCCGCCCCGGCGACCGCGTCGCCGTCCTCGGTCCCATCACCGAGGACAACGGCGGCGTCGACTTCCGCCTGCCGGACGGCACGGACTGGGTCCTGCTCACCGGGGACACGTCGGCCTTGCCGGCCGTCGCGGGCATCCTCGCCTCGCTCCCGGCCGGCATCCCGGCCAAGGTCTGGATCGAGGTCCCGCAGGCGGAGGACGTCCAGGACCTGCCGACCCCCGCCGACGCGGAGATCACCTGGCTGGTGGGCCAGGCCCTCCTCCCCGCACTCCGGGCGGCGCCCCTCCCGCCCGGCACCCCCTACGCCTGGCTCGCGGGCGAGGCAGGCACGGTCCGGGCGACCCGCCGTCACCTGATCGCCGACCGCGGGTTCGGCAAACACACGGTGACCTTCACGGGCTACTGGCGCCACGGCGCCACGGAGGAAGACCTCCTGGCAGAGCTGGCGTGAAGGCGCGGGGGCTCCGCCCCCGGACCGCGCTGACGCGCGGTGTCCCGGCAATGGGCGGGAGGGTGGGCACAACCGGAACGACGGCAGCAACCACCGGTCAGAAGCCCAGGCGGGCCAGCGCCTTCTCGGAGTCCAGCCCGCACACGCCCTCCCCGGCGTGCGTCCACGCCGCCGCACACAGCGCACGCAGCCCGTCGACGGGCTCCCCCTCCCCGTCCAGGGCCAGCGCGTCCCCGCGCACAACGGCAGTCCATCCCCCGCACCGGAAGTCCCCCGTCACCGCCGGCTGCACAGCCAGCAGGCCCCGAAGGTCCTCCGAAACGAACGTCGGCCGATGCCGCGGCTCCGCCGCGATCAGCCGCGCCGCGTCCGTCACCCCCGTCAGGACGAGCAGCGAGTCCACACCCCCCGCATACGCCCCCTCGATGTCCGTGTCGAGCCGGTCCCCCACCACCAGCGGCCGCCGCGCGCCGGTGCGCAGAATCGTCTCCCGGTGCATCGGCGGCAGCGGCTTCCCCGCCACCTGCGGCTCCGCCCCCGTGGCGATCCGCACGGCCTCCACCGCGGCACCGTTCCCCGGGGCGATCCCCCGCGCGCTCGGGATCGTCAGATCTGTGTTGGACGCGTACCACGGCACGCCCCGCGCCACCGCGTACGACGCCTCCGCCAGCCGTCCCCACGGCATCTCCGGACCGCCGTACCCCTGCGCGACCGCATCGGGCGCGTCGTCCGCCGAGTCCACCGGCACCAGACCGCGCTCGTGCAGCGCGACCCGCAGGCCCTCCCCGCCGATCACCAAGACGCGCGAGCCGGCGGGCAGCTGATCGGCGATCAGCCGCGCGACCGCCTGCGCCGAGGTGATCACGTCCTGCGGTTCGGCCGGTACGCCCAGCTCGGTCAGGTGCCCGGCCACCGTCTCCGGCGTCCTGGCCGCGTTGTTCGTGACGTAGGCGAGCCGCATCCCGTCCTCCCGGGCCGCCGCCAGCGACTCCACGGCGTGGACGATGGCCGCCCCGCCCGCGTACACCACTCCGTCGAGGTCCAGCAGCGCCGTGTCGTAGACCTCGCTCAGCCGCTGCTCACTGCCGTCGGGCCGGGTGCGGACCGCGATCTCGTTCATGCCGTGCTCGCTCCTTGTGTTGTACGTCTCTTCACCGACTCGCCGCCGGGCCGGGAGACATAACATTTGCCAATGAGCACTCCAGGCCACGGGCACGCAGGACAGGGTCTGCACCTCGCCCCCTTCCGAGGGCTGCGCTACGTCCCCGAGCGGGTGGGCAGCCTCGCAGCCGTCACCTCGCCACCGTACGACGTGGTCGTGCGGCCGGACGGACTGCGTCACCTGGAGACCGCCGATCCGCACAACATCGTCCGGCTCATTCTCCCGCAGGCCGCGACCGCCTCCGACCGGCACCGGCAGGCCGCCGAGACCCTGCGCCGCTGGCAGGACGAGGGGATCCTAGCGGCCGACCCCGAGCCCGCCCTCTACGTGTACGAGCAGCGCGGCGAAGGCATACTCCAGCGCGGGCTCATCGGCGCGCTGCGCGTCACGCCCCGCGAGGAGGGCGTCGTCCTGCCCCACGAGGACGTCATGCCGCACATCATCGAGGACCGCGCGGCCCTGATGCGCGACACCGGCGCCAACCTCGAACCGCTGCTGTTCTCCTACCGGGGCAACGGCAACGGCGCCGAGGGCGCGGCGGCCGTCATCGAGCGCGTCATCCTCACCGAGCCCCTGCTCTCGACGACCACCGACGACGGCTTCGCCCACCGCCTCTGGTCCATCACCGACCCCGCCGACCTCGCCCGCGTCGGCGCGGACCTCTCCCACCAGCGGGCCCTGATCGCCGACGGCCACCACCGCTGGGCCACCTACCTGCGGCTGCGCGCCGAGCAACCGTCCCCCGGCCCCTGGGACTTCGGGCTCGTCCTGCTCGTGGACACCGCCCGCTACCCCCTGCGGGTCCGCCCCATCCACCGGCTCCTGCACCGGCTGCCGGTCGCCGACGCCCTCGCCGCCGCCGGTGACGCCTTCCGGATCCGGACGGTCGAGGGCCCCTGGCCGCGCGCCCTGGACGCCCTGGCCGGGGCCGAGCGGCCCGGCAACGCCTTCGTCCTGGCCGGCGACGGCCGCTTCCACCTCCTCGACCGCCCGGACCCGGAGCTCCTGGCCCGTACGGTCCCCGCCGACCGCCCCCGGGCGTGGCGCGAGCTCGACGCGACCGTCCTGCACTCCGTGCTCCTGGAGCATGTGTGGCGGGTCCCGGACGGCCCCGAGCACATCGGCTACATCCACGACGCCGCCGCCGCGGTCGACCAGGCCGAGCGCCACGGCGGAACGGCCGTGCTGATGCACCCGGTGAGCGAGGAGGTCGTGCGGGAGCTCGCCGAGCAGGGCGTCACGATGCCCCGGAAGTCGACGTCCTTCGGCCCGAAGCCGGCGACCGGGCTCGTGCTGCGCAGTCTCGCGCTGGACTGATGAAGAGAGAGGGCGGACCCCGGCCGGGGGCCGCCCGCCCTCGTCCGTCACCGGGACACCGGGCACCCCACCGGGGGCGCGCCCGGCGCCGC
>NZ_JBFAPH010000206.1:0-11735 GCF_040675635.1 Streptomyces sp. NPDC049577 | reverse complement strand
GTGCTGCACGCCCTCTACGTCCATGTCGTCGGCGCCCGCAAGGCGCCGAGCTGGAACGCGTACACCATGGGCGCCGGCTGCGGCGGCTCCCTGACACCGGCCTCCTTCGCGATCGACCTCGACGCCGCGTCACCGCGTCCCCGGGCCGTCCCCGGTGCCGAGGGGGACAGGCCGACGCCCGCGACGGACTTTCCGTACAAGGTGTCCGTCAGCGACCCACAGGTCCTGAACATCGACGCGGCCACGCTCGGCCAGGACGTCAGCTGGTACCTGGAGCTCGCCTGGAGCAGCGGCGACCGCCAGGGCACCACGCGCATCGACGACCACGGCCGTCCGTTCCGCGCGGTTGCCCTGAACCCCGGCCACCGCTACTGGTACAACGCGGACGGTACGAACGCCTGGCTGCCGTTCTCGTCCTGAGCCCATCGGTCAGTCCGAGGTGACGGGCCGGTCGCCCCACCCCGCCTGCGCGATCAGGTCGTACCAGTCGGGCAGCGCGCCCTGCGGCAGGTGGTGGCGCAGCAACTGGCCGGGGAAGCCGAGCGGTCCGGCCTTGGCCGGGTTGGCCAGGGCCTGCCGGACGACGAGGTCCGTCATCGCGTAGGCGAGGTCCTCGCGCGGGAGGGCGGCGTGCACGCGGTCGGCGAACCCCTCGGGCAGGCGTTCCCTGCCGAAGCCCAGCACGTCGACCGTGATGCCCGCGTGGGCCAGCGCGACCTCCGGGTTCTTGCGGGAGGCGATGCCCTCCGAGGTGTGCAGGGCGATCGCGTCCCACACCACCTCCACGGACCGTTCGTCCGCCCCGTGCTCCCGCAGGAAGCGGGCGGCGAGGTCCGCGCCGTCCACCTCGAACCGCTGGTCGCCGTTGCCCTCCTCGGACAGGCCCAGATCGTGCAGGACGCAGCTCACGAACACCAGCTCGTCGTCGAAGTCCACCCCGGGCTTCGCGCCGTCCAGGTCGGCGAGCGCCCGCGCGAAGAGGTAGCTGCGCAGGCTGTGGCGGAAGACGAACGCGGGCTCCGTCTCCTCCGCGTACCGCAGGGCGAGGACGGCCAGCTCCGTACGCGGCAGGCCGAACTCTTCGTGGACCGGGGGCAGGGCGGCATCCATGCGGTACTCCTCAGGTGAACGGGGGGAACACCCCGATCCTGCGGCCCCCGCCGTCGCCCGGACAGTGGCCGTAATGCCACCCTGCGCTAAGTTCTGGCCGTGACTGTTGCAGTGGCCGTCCTCGCGCTCGACGGCGTCGTCCCCTTCGAGCTCTCCCTCCCCGGCCAGGTCTTCGGCACCGCCAACCAAGCGGCCGGCAGGCCGCACTACGAGCTGCGGATCTGTGCCCCGGGGCGCGCCGCCGACACCTCTCCCGAGCACGGCGCCTTCCGGCTCCGCACCCCCTACGACCTCGACGGTCTGGAGGGGGCGGACACCGTCGTCATCCCCGCCCACGCCCACTTCCTCGCCCAGCCACCCCCCGCGGCCGTCGAGGCGCTGCGCCGGGCGGCGGCGGACGGGGCGCGCCTGGCCTCGGTGTGCGTCGGGGCCTTCACCCTGGCCGCCACCGGCCTGCTGGACGGCCGCCGCGCCACCACGCACTGGCAGTATGCGGACGAGCTCGCCCGCCGGTACCCGCGCATCGACGTGGACCCCACGGTGCTCTTCGTCGACCACGGCACCCTGATCACCTCGGCGGGCGTGGCCGCCGGGCTCGACCTGTGCCTGCACCTCGTCCGCCGCGACCTCGGCGCGGACCTCGCGGCCGCCACGGCCCGCCGGACCGTCATGCCGCTCCAACGCGACGGCGGGCAGGCCCAGTTCATCGAACGCCCGCCGGCCCCGGCCGACCCCACGGCTCTGCAGCCCGTGCTGCACTGGATGGAGGCCCACCTGGACCGGCCGCTGACCCTCGCCGACATCGCCGCCCGGGCGAACGTCAGCATGCGCACGCTCAACCGCCACTTCCGCGAACAGACCGGCACGACACCCCTGCAGTGGCTCCTGCGGGCCCGCATCCATCAGGCCCAGCAGCTGCTGGAGACCACGGAGCTGCCCGTCACCCACATCGCGGACCGCACCGGCTTCGGCTCACCGACCACCCTGCGCCACCACTTCACCCGCCACACGGGGACATCGCCGCACGCCTACCGCACCGCCTTCCGGCGGCGGCACGACTCATGACGGCGGGAGTTCGCAAGGGGCCTTGTCCGGGGGAAAGCCGGGGGAAAGCCGGGGGAAATCCGAGGGAAAGGAGTTACCCGCACCTTTCCTTGATCAACTTATAGTGAACCGGGGGGCTTGTGGCAAGGCCCTGGTCACGGCGCAGAATCGCCGACCGGGGCCCGATCACCAGGCCCGATCACGAGCCCGGAACACGAGGGTATGGGGGCGCGAAATGCGTGTGTTGCTGCTGGCGTACGGGTCGCGGGGGGACGTCGAGCCGATGGTGGGGCTCGCGGTGGGTCTGCGGGCACTCGGCGCGGAGGTGCAGGTGTGCGCGCCGCCGGACTTCGCGGAGCTGCTGGACGGGGTCGGTCTCCCGCTGGTGCCGCTCGGCCGGTCGGTGCGCGCGATGGCGACCGAGGCGGTGACCGGGACGGCGAAGCCGCCGGCGGAGGGCATTTCCGAGCGTGCTGCCCGGATGGTCGCCGCGACATACGAAGAGGTCGCCGCAGCCGCCGAGGGATGTGACGTCGTGGTGGCGACCGGACTGCTCCCGGCCGCGGCTGCCGCGCGGTCGGTGGCCGAGAAGCTGGGCGTCCCCTATGTGTTCGCGGCCTGCTTCCCGAACTACCTGCCGTCGCCGCACCACCCGCCGCTCGCCTGGCCGGGCCGGCCGGTCCCGCCGGACGCCACCGACAACCGGGTGCTGTGGGACCTGAACGCCGACCACATGAACGAGCTGTTCGGCGAGGCGATCAACACCCACCGGGCATCGATCGGCCTGCCCCCGGTGGACGACGTCCGCGGCCACGTCTTCACCGACCGCCCGTGGCTGGCGGCGGACCCGGTCCTGGGCCCGTGGCGGGAACCGGCCGACCTCGACGTGGTGCAGACCGGCGCGTGGATCCGGCAGGACGAACGCCCGCTCCCGGCCGGTCTGGAGGCGTTCCTGGACGCCGGTGAACCGCCGGTGTACGTGGGCTTCGGCAGCATGCCCCTGCGCGACGCGCAGGACGTCGCCCGGGCGGCCGTCGAGGTGGTCCGCGCGCAGGGCCGCCGCGTACTCGTCGCCCGCGGCTGGGCCGACCTGGCGCTGACCGACGAGGGGGACGACTGCTTCGTCGTCGGCGAGGTCAACCAGCAGGCACTGTTCGGCCGGGTGGCCGCCGTCGTGCACCACGGCGGCGCGGGCACCACGACGACCGCCGCCCGGGCCGGCGCGCCCCAGGTGGTGGTGCCGCAGATGGCGGACCAGCCGTACTGGGCCGCCCGGGTGGCCGAGCTGGGCATCGGCGCGGCGCACGACGGTCCGAACCCGACCTTCGCCTCCCTGTCGGCCGCGCTCACCACGGCCCTGGCCCCCGAGACCCGCGCACGGGCGAAGGAGATGGCCGGCACGATCCGTACCGACGGGGCGACGGTGGCCGCGAAGCGGCTGTGCGACATGGTGGGGCAGGAGAGGCCGCCGGTGTCCTCCCCCACGCGCGTGCCCGCCGATCCGGCGGTCCTCCACCCGATGCCCGAGCACCCCCGCGTCGTGCTGCTCAAGCCGCTGGTGAAGTCCCCGCTGATCGAGGTCGGGGAGTACTCCTACTACGACGACCCGGACGACGCGACCGCGTTCGAGACGCGCAACGTGCTCTACCACTACGGCCCCGAGAAGCTGATCATCGGCAAGTACTGCGCGCTGGGCACCGGGGTCCGGTTCATCATGAACGGCGCCAACCACCGCATGGACGGCCCCTCGACCTTCCCCTTCCCCACCATGGGCGGCTCCTGGGCCGAGCACTTCGACCTGCTCACCGGCCTGCCGAACCGGGGGGACACCGTCGTCGGCAGCGACGTCTGGTTCGGCCACGGCACGACGATCATGCCGGGCGTGCGGATCGGGCACGGCGCGATCATCGCCTCCGGCGCGGTGGTCACCTCCGACGTCCCCGACTACGGCATCGTCGGAGGCAACCCGGCCCGCCTCGTCCGCACCCGCTACAACGACCGGGACATCGCCCGGCTGCTGGCGGTGGCCTGGTGGGACTGGCCTGCGGAGCACATCACCGAGCACATCCGCACGATCATGTCGGGCAGCGTCGCCGACCTGGAGGCCGCCGCCCCGAACGCCTGACGGACACCCCGCACATCACCCGGGGACCGATCAGCCGAACAGGTCGGCGGCGGCCAGCGCGGTGCCCTCGACCCTGGCGCGGATCTTGGCGAACGCGGTGTCGCGGGAGGTGGAGGTGTCGTCGGCGAAGGGGGAGAAGCCGCAGTCGTCACACGTGCCCAGACGGTCGGCGGGCAGGTACCGGGCGGCGGCCAGCACCCGGTCGCGGACCTGCTCGGGCGTCTCGACGCGGGGGTCGATGGGGTCCGTGACGCCGATGAACACCCGGGCGTGGCCGGGCAACCGGTCGGCGAGGACGGCGAGGGCCTTGTCCGGGTCCGGTTCGCTCGCGAGCTGGACGTAGAAGGCTCCCGCGTGGAGCCGGAACAGATGGGGCAGCAGGGCGGCGTAGTCCACATCGAGGCTGTGGGTGGAGTCCTGGTCCCCGCCGGGGCAGGTGTGCACGCCGATCCTGGCCTGCTCCGCGGCGGTGAACCGGTCCAGGACGCGGTTGTTGAGGGCGATGAACTGTTCCAGCAGGCCGCCGGACGGGTCGAGCTTCAGCGCGAGGCGGGCTTCGGTGAAGTCGAGCTGAACGCTGTGCGCTCCGGCGTCCAGACAGCCGCGGATGTCGGCCTCGGCCTCGGCGGTGAGGTCGTCGAGGAAGGCGTCGCGGGAGTAGCCGTCGATGCCGCCGGGCGGGAGGAGCAGGCTCAGCGCCGAGGGGGCGATGACGGCCTGTTTCACGGGCACGGTCGCGTGCCGCAGCGCCGCCCGGAGAAAGCGGTCGGCGTGGACGCCGTAGCGCAGCGGCCCGGCCGTCAGGCGGGGCAGCTGCCGCTGGTGTCCGTCGGCGAAGGGGATGACGACGCCGTCGGGTGCCAGCCGGTCGAGGCCGGTCAGCGGATAGGTGGCGAAGCTGGGCTTGGACTGTTCGCCGTCGGTGACGACCGGGGAACCGATCTCCTCCAGGCGGCGAACGGTGTCGGCTACCGCGCGGTCCCGGGCGGCGGCGAGCTCGTCGTCGCCGATCCGCCCGGCGGCGTGGTCGGCCATGGCGGCCAGCAGCTCGGCCGGTCTGGGGATGCTGCCGATGGGCTCGGTGGGGATCCCCACCCCGGGCTGTGTCATGGCCGGACCTCCAGCAGGGCGGATCCCTCGCTCCCCGGGAGGCCGGAGGAGAGGCATTCCGTGGGCAGTTCACCGGACCGCGCGGGCACGGTCCGCTCGGCCGCGTGGCCTGCGCCGCGGCCCTCGACGACGCGGCCCGACAGCCTGACGAACTGGACGCCGGCGATGCGGACGGTGGTCCCGCGGTCATAGACGATCACCGATCGTCTGCCGTCCGCGTAGGTGACGCGTTCCTCGGCGTGGGTACTGGTGCCGAACGTGAGGCAGGACGTCCCCGGCGACGTCGCTTCGAGGGTCCCCTCGGCCGGTACCGTGCGGCCGGGCGCGACCGTGCATCCGTATCTGGCGTGGACGTGGATGCGGGTCGGGCGTGACGTGAGCGTCAGCGGCGGGTCGTAGGCGCTCTCGCTGTCGCCCGTGCACATGATGCCCTCCTCGTGTCCACGGTCACCGGCCTGTCCGGCCGGGGCCCACACCCACGAGGAGACCGCCAGCGCCAGGCCGCTCAATGCCACTGCCATGCCACGTCCGCCGACCATGCACCCTCCAGGGGTTCGGATTGCCACCGCCCCTGCCTACCCCGCGAGCCGCCCGCCGCCCCCGGCTCCCGGCAGCGCACCGCCGCGCGCGTCCCGGCCGGTGCGCGGGCCCGCGCTCTCCTGCTCCCGGTCACCGCGCCGGACCCTGTTCGTGCCGGCCTGAACCCCGATGTGCCGGGTAGAACCGCCGGACGGGAAAAGAACGCCATAGATGAATACATATGAAAAAAGGGGATTCCTATGGACGACACCCTCGCCAAGCGGCTCGTCTTCGCCATGCTGGACGCGGACGGTGACGGGGTCATCTCGAAGAAGGAGTACTCCGCACGGGCCGAGAACGTGGTGCTGGCGACGGGGCGGGACGAGGGCGATCCCCTGGTCGTCACCGCACGCGCCGTCGGCGCCCGGGCGTGGGCGGCGATGGACGCGAACGGCGACGGCGAGGTGACCTTCGACGAGTACGCGGCCTGGGCCGGCGCCGAAGCGTTCGACACCGTCTGCGAGCCCGTCCTCGGCGCGCTCTTCGACCTCGCCGACGCCGATCAGGACGGCGCCCTGACCCTGCCGGAGTTCACGATGCTGCGCACGGCGCTGAACAATCCGGCCGGCAACGCGGAGGCGGCGTTCGCCGTGCTGGACGCCGACGGCGACGGACGCGTCAGCCGTGACGCCTACCTCGCGTCGATCCGCGCGCACGTCGCCGGGGAGTCCTCCCCGGCGGGCGAGGCTCTCTACCGCAACGGTGCGGTGACCACTGCCGCGCCATGAGCGCACAACTCCTGGGCCGGGTCGGAGGAAGAAGCCCGCTTACGGGGGAGGGACGGAACCGTCGTAGGTGATCAGGTCCCCCGGCTGGCAGCGGAGGACCTCGCAGATCCTCGACAGGGTCGAGAAGCGAATGGCCTTGGCCCGCTCGTTCTTGAGCACGGACAGGTTGACGACCGTGATGCCCACCTGCGCGGACAGTTCGGTGAGTGTCATGCCGCGTTCGGCGAGGAGCCGGTCGAGGTGGATCCGGATCGCGTGGGGTTCCTCTTCGGCCATCAGATGGTCCCTTCGAGATCCTCTCTCATGCGCACGCCCTCACGCATGATCTTCCCCATGATCACTGCGGCGAGGCCGGCGAGGATCAGTACCTGCGGGCCGGAGACCGCCGGCCCGGAGCCCACGATCGGAGCCATGCTCCCGACGAGCCAGGACTGCGACCAGCCTACGACCAGACCGGCCAGCGGCGTGCCGACGGCGACGAGCCAGCCGAGAGCGGAGAGCCGTCGCGCCACCGTGTCGGTGAACGGGCCTTGGCGCACGACGTCCTTCAGCAGCCGCGAGAAGAGCAGCAGCGCGAGGGAGCCGAACAGCAGCCAGGGCAGTCCGGCCCCGAGGTCGGCGGCACGCTGCCCCACGGAGGGGCTGTTCTGGCAGAGGCGCGCGGCACTGCTCGACGCCTCCACGTTCTTGCCGACCGGCAGGCCGTCCGCCAGTGAGGCGTTGTGCCAGAAGTCCGTCTGCACACAGACCGCCCCGTCGTCGAGCATGTGCGTGACCCCCGTGCCGAGGAACGCGAGTCCGCAGAGCACCGCCAGTGCGAAGGTCACCGAGGAGAGGGTCCTCGTGAGCCGCGTGTCCATCGCATCCTCCCTATCGACTATCGATATGGCGCAGGCTACGAGGCATATCGATATTCGACAAGTCGGCCTCTGCCGTCAGTGGTGCCGTCAGCGGTGTCGTCATTGGCGTTCCGGAAGCGCACACAACAACAAACCCCCAGGTCGCCGACCTGGGGGTTCTGTGTACAGCGGCAGAGCGGGCGACGAGAATCGAACTCGCGCTCTGAGCTTGGGAAGCTCATGTTCTACCATTAAACTACGCCCGCACGGGAGACGCGTCCGAGCATCTCACCGTCGCACACTGTACCCCATCGAAGGCCCCAGGCGCACTCGCCCTGGCGGCCTTCTCGTCGTGTGAGGGGGGTGTGGGAGTGGTGGGGACGGCGGCGTGGGCGGCGGGAGTTGGGGCGTACCGTGGTGCGGCGGCAGCCGCTGGGGGGATGTCGGGAGTGCCGTGTGCGGGCGCGTCCGGAAGATCCCCTAATGTGGCTTTTGGTCTTGAACGCCCGTGGGGAAAGGGAGCTCGATGGAGCGCACCGTCGTTCGTTGTGCCGAAGGGCACATCTTCAGCACCGTTTCGTTCCCGATGCAGCATCTCGGCCCCGACCGGATCGGCCCCGGCCGGCTGCTGCGCTGCCCGCAGTGCGCGCGGCTGCGGCACTCCGTCCCCGTCGCGCCGCGCAAGGGCTGAGCGAGGACCGCGGGCCCGGTCCGGGGCGGACCGGGCCCGCGTTGTCCCGTTCCGTTGCGTATCCTCGACCCGTGCTTCTCTCAGACAAGGACATCCGGGCCGAGATCGACGCCGGCCGTGTGCGCATCGATCCGTACGACGCGTCGATGGTGCAGCCGTCGAGCATCGACGTGCGCCTCGACCGTTACTTCCGGGTGTTCGAGAACCACCGGTACCCGCACATCGACCCCGCCGTCGAGCAGGCCGACCTGACGCGCGAGGTGGTGCCGGAGGGCGACGAGGCGTTCATCCTTCACCCGGGTGAGTTCGTGCTGGCCTCCACCTACGAGGTGATCTCCCTCCCGGACGACATCGCGTCCCGCCTGGAGGGCAAGTCCAGCCTCGGCCGGCTCGGCCTGCTGACGCACTCCACCGCCGGCTTCATCGACCCGGGCTTCTCCGGGCACGTGACGCTGGAGCTGTCGAACATGGCCACGCTGCCGATCAAGCTGTGGCCGGGGATGAAGATCGGGCAGCTGTGCATGTTCCGGCTCACGTCCCCCGTCGAGCATCCGTACGGGTCCGCGAAGCACGGTTCCCGGTACCAGGGCCAGCGCGGGCCGACGCCCTCGCGGTCCTTCCAGAACTTCCACCGCACGCAGGTCTGAGCGACCAGGGACAGGGCGAAGAGCAACAGTGAGTGAGATCCGCGAGAACCTGACCTACCCGATCTTCGGGCAGGCCATCCGTGAGCTGGCGCAGACCATCGCGGACGACGGCTACGAGCCGGACATCGTCCTGTCCATCGCGCGCGGCGGCGTCTTCGTCGCCGGCGGCCTCGCCTACGCGCTGGACTGCAAGAACATCCACCTGGTGAACGTCGAGTTCTACACGGGCGTGGGCTCCACGCTGGAGATGCCCGTGATGCTCGCCCCGGTGCCGAACGCGATCGACTTCTCCAACAAGAAGGTCCTCATCGCGGACGACGTCGCGGACACCGGCAAGACGCTGAAGCTGGTCCACGACTTCTGCCTCGACCACGTCGCCGAGGTGCGCAGCGCGGTCATCTACGAGAAGTCCCACTCGCTCGTGAAGTGCGAGTACGTGTGGAAGCGCACCGACGAGTGGATCAACTTCCCGTGGTCGGTCGAGCCGCCGGTCGTCCGCCGCGAGGGCCAGGTCCTCGACGCGTAGGTACGACGCGGAGCAGTACGCGTAGCAGTACGCGGAGCAGACGTCACCAAGGGGAAGGCCCCGGCCGCGAGCCATGTGCTCGCGGCCGGGGCCTTCGTCGTCCCGGGAATGCTCTCCCGGAAAGCTCTAGAGCGTGCCCAGCTTGATCAGGGACAGCAGCGCCACCAGCTGGATCGCCGAGGCGCCCAGCGCCTTCGGCCACGGCAGGTCGTGCGACTTGCTCACCATCGACGTGAACAGCACACCCGCCCCGAGCCAGGTCGCCCAGCCGATGATCTGGACGAACGTCGCGTCGCCGCCCAGGAACATCGCCAGCAGCAGGCGCGGCGCGTCCGTGATCGCCATGATCAGCATGGAGAGCCCGACGGTGGGCTGCCATATGCCGTCGCCGCCCAGCTGGCGGGCGAGGGTGTGGGTGACCGCGCCGAGGATCAGCCCGGAGACGACCACGACCACGCCGGTGGCCAGCACCCAGGGGATGCTGTTGCCGAGGGTGGCGTGCAGGACGTCCGAGCGGGCCTTGTCGAAGCCGAAGACCGCCAGCAGGCCGTAGACGAAGGTGACGATCAGGGCGGGGCCCCACATCGCGTGGTCGCGCATCCGCCAGAACGTCGCGGACGGGCGCAGCACGATGCCGGTCAGCAGCTCCTTCCAGGGCAGCCGCGGCCCGGCGGGCGGGGCCGGCTGCCCGCCGCCGTAGACGTCGCCCCGGTCGTAGTCGTCGCCCTGCGGGCCGCCGTACGGGTCGTCGTACGAGGGGCCGTACGCGTCCGGTGCCTCGCCGAGGCTGAACTGCTGGGTGCGGTCCAGGTGCTCCGGGCCCCGGCCGGCGTACGGGTCGTGCGACGGCTGTCCGTACGGCTGTTGCGCGTAGCCCTGCTGGGGCGGTCCGCCCGCGCCGAAGTACTCCGGCTCGTCGTACCCGCCCGGCCGCTGCCACTGCTGCTGCCCGCCGTACGGAGCGTGTGGGCCCGCGGGGCCCTGTCCCTGCCGCGCGGGCCCGGAACCGCCGTTGGGGTCCTGTCCGCGTCCCATCCTGAATCCAGCCACGCCCTCGAACGTACCCGCTCCCGGGAGGTCCCGTATCCGGCCCGGGGGCCACGGGGCCGCCATTGCGGCCGACCTGTGACATCCCCTAGGGGAAAGTCGGGGGTTCAGCGCAGCAGCTCGTCCGCCCCGACGTTGACGATCATCCGTCGCAGGACGGAGAGCGCGGCGGCGTACTCCTCGTCGGTGATGCCGGCGTGCATCTCCCCGCGCACCTGGCCCACCAGCGCCCAGGTCCGCTCCTTCATCTCGCGTCCGGCGTCGGTGAGCACATACGTCTCCTCGGCGGTGGCCGTCAGCCACCCGAGGGCGACGGCGGAGTCGAGCGCGCGGTCGATCGCGTCGGGCCCCTCGTCGAGGGTGGGGGAGAGGAGGTCCCGCAGCTCCTGGCGGCTCATGCCGCCCTCGGCGGAGCCGACGCGGAAGAGGATCCACCACTGCGGCTGCGTGATCCCGATCCGGGCCATCGACGAGCGGATGTACCGGATGACGGCCTTGTGGGTGGCCCAGCTCCAGTAGCCGATGGGCTGGGCGGCGAGGTCGGCGATGGTGGCGTTCGGGGCTTCGGGCTTCGTCGTCGTCATGGCAACGACGCTATGACCTCAAGCTTGCTTGAGATCAAGTGCGTTGGCGGTCACGAGGGGTACTTGCGGAATTCGGAGGTGTCGATCGTCCACGGGCCGACGGAGATCTTGTCGCCGAAGACGTAATCATGGCGCGTGCGGTAGCAGGGCCGTCCCTCAGGGCCGGAGCCGGGGTCGGACATCACTGAGCCGGTGCCCTTGCGTGGGTCGACCAGCAGATAACGAGGGATGCCCATGGCCGGGTACTCGTCCATCTTGTCCATGTAGTCGTTGCTGTGGTTGGACGGTGAGACGATCTCGGCGACCAGGAGAAGGTCATGCGGCGCGAACGGTTCGTTCTCCTCGCCGAAGACCTCTTCCGGCACCACGATGAGGTCTGGGCGGCGAAGCTTGCCGAGCGAGGGGTCCTCGACATCACCGCCCGGGAAGGCCACGACACCTTCGGGCAACTGGCGGTCCAGCTGGCGGCTGAGGCGCATGGCGTTGAAGTCGTGAAACCTGGACGGCGACATCATCATGAAGATCCCGTCGCCAGTGATCTCGAAGCCCTTGATCGGTTCGGGAGCGTGCTTCATCAGCTCCTCGGCGATGGCGCGCATACGGGCGTAGTCCATGGCGGGGCTCCTGCTGAGGCGGGCTGCTGGCGCGTACGGCCTCATCGTCCCACGCACCCATGACAACGGCCGGGCCCCGCGACTGTTCGCG